>CALVHF010000017.1 GCA_944327295.1 uncultured Desulfovibrio sp.
GGAAATTGGAACTACACGATTTATGGATTCAAAAACTAGCCCCTAAATTTACCTAGTTATTTTCTGACAATTCCTAACGATGCAGCGGCACTCGCTCCGCGTCTTGATGACAAAGTTCTTGCGGATGACAAGCCGGCTCTGGGTCAGATCGTGCAGGGGCAGCGTGGAGGAGAGGCTGGGAATGAAGTTGGCCAGCATGCCGGGCTCGAAGTAGATGAGCGTCACTTCCTCGCCCGACGGTTCCGTGCTGCTGAGCGTCATGCGGCCCTCCAGAAGCAGGTACACGCTGTTGCTGCGTATCTTGTCCCCCTTGGGCAGGCGTTCCTCCCGGCCAAGGCTGCGCAGCAGATCGCTTCCCTGCTGAAGCAGATCCGTCTCGACCCTGGTCTTCTGTTCCTTGTGCGCCTGGCTCACATGTCTCCCTGAACCTTCCATGGCGTGTCACCCCTGTTGCCCTGTCTCGGAACGTTCTTCTGACGCTCCCGGCCCTTGTTGCCGGTTCTCTTCCGATGCAGAAGCGTCAGTCGCGCTCCACTTCCCTGAGAAAGGCCTCCGTGTCGAGAATGCGGACGATTTTCCTCTTGCGGAGTAGTCCAGCAGCCCCTGTTCCCTGGCTGCATCCAGGGTCCTGTACAGGGATACCCTGTGCACCGCGAGGTAGCTTGCCAAGTCCTGAAAGTTCGAGTCCAGTTGGATGACGCCGGCTTCCTCCGTGTTCTTCAGCCTGGTGGCGAGGTAGCCGAAGACGCGCTGCCGTGTGGAGGCAATCTGTTCGTTGGTCATCTTGCAGGCCAGAAGGGAAACCTTCAGACCGAAGCTGCAGCAGAGATTGAGAATGAGCTCGGGATTGGCCCTGCCTGCGGCCACTGCCGTCTCGAAGGGAATCCGGCCTACCAGGCTGTCATGGGTGCAGTAGTTCGCAAAGACAGGTGCAAGGGACGTTTCCCTGGCTCTGGAAGACAGGCTGGCTACGGCCGGCGGCAGGGGCACCGTGGCAAGGCTCGCCTGTGTGAACACCGGCGTTTCGTTGAAGATGGTATTGTCCTTCAGGTACCAGATGATCTTTTCCACGCCGTCCCTGGTGATGGCCGTCAGGCGCACGCAGCCCTTGAGAAGATAGTTGAGATCCGTGCCTGCCGGTATCTTTGCGCCCTTCTTGTAGACACGAGTGTCCCTTGCAGCCAGGGTTCGCCAGCAGATATTCACATCGTGGATTTCGGTGTAGGAGAGAATGATCCCTCCATGGAACGGGGAACGGGCGGACCCGTTCCCCCCTGACAATGTGCATGAGCGAGGACGGATGGGCCTGCACCGGGACTGTCAGACCAGGGCCCGGCCAAGGCACAGGATGCCGGCCAGAAGGATGACGGCCTGGACAACCCTGCGAAACGTCTGCGTGTTCACCCTTCTGATGACCGGCATGGACAGGAGCAGCCCGAGCACGGCAGCGGGTGCGCAGAAGAGCACATAGTGGAGTATCTCCGGCGTGTAGAGCCCGGCAGAGGCCTGCATGGTGCAGGTGACCACAATGCGCAGCAGAAAATAGATGCTTGTAGTGCCGAGGAAGACCAGGGGCTGCCAGCCCGCCTGCAGGCCGTAGAGGGCGACCACGGGACCGTCTATGTTCACGCAGGTGCCAAGCATGCCCCCCATCACGCCCACAAGAAAACTTGCGATGGCGCCTTCCTGCAGGAAGCGGAGATTTCTGAAGAGAGCCATGCCCGCCGTGCAGAAGACAAGCATGACGCCCACAAAGAGCTCAAGGACGGTGGTCGGGGCGTACTGCAGGATATGCAGTCCTGCCAGGGAGCCCGGCAGGGTGCCGGCAAACATGAGCAGGGCCGTCTTCCAGCGGCAGTAGCGGGCATACCGAAAGCACATGACAAGTCCGGCAGCAAGGCCTGACAGGCAGGAGACGAGCACCACGGTCTGTACAGGCAGAACCGTGATCTGTATGGCTGTGGCAATGGCGGCAGCTCCTATGCCGCACAGGCCGGTCACGAAGGCCGCCACAAACCAGGCAAAAACAGAGACGATCAGAGGCAGATCCATGTATTTCCCTTTGGACAGCGGGGCACAGCGCGGGCAGGGGACACAAGCAAAAGAGAGACAGGACCATCGAAGGCTGCAGGCACACAAAGCCCGCTCGCATGTCCGAGGGTCCGAAGGCTGCCCGCTTTCCCCGGCAGCCCGTGGCACAGTATCCTGATACTGAAAAAACGCAAAAGAATGCATGACTGATGTCCCTGAAACAGCACATCATGCATTGCCTTGTGCGAGCGTTCCCAAAGGAAACCCTGCTTCCTGAAGGACGCTCCGAAAAGACCCTGAACGAGGTTCCCCGTGCGGTCTGCTGCCGGAACAAAAGCGTTCTGCCACATGGGAACAGCGACGCTCCCTGGAAGGGGGCTGACCGGAAGGATCGGGGCAGCCCGAACAGTGCCGGTGCTTCTGTGGTCAGCATCCCTGGAGGGGCAGGCTCCTAGAAGCTGCAGGAGACGCGATAGTTGTCCTTGAAGTGACTATCCTCGGCCCCGTGCCAGGTGTCGCCGTCCAGATTGAGGCGCACATAGGCCAGTTCCAGGCCAACCTGCAGATTTTCGTAGATCTTGTAGCGGTTGACGAGGTTCACCTCCCAGGACGAGTCCGTGGTGGTCAGGTAGGCAGCAGGGCCGTCCTGGCGGCTGGGCCAGGTCGTCATTTGTGCCTTTCTGGGCATTTCCTTGCTGTTGGTGCCCCAGTAGTAGCCAAAGCGGACCACGTGGGAGAGATCCTCGATGAAGGAAATGTCGTCGATCTGGGCCACCACAGCGACCATGCCTGCGGGGTTGTGGCCCAGCACTTTCCAGGTGACCGAGTCCATGTCGCCACCGCCAAAGCCAAGGGCTGTCACCCCCCCCAGGGGGTGTTGAAGGAGGACAGGCGCTCGGAGCCGTTGTAGGGATTGCTGTCATCACCGGGACCATGCCAAGCGATGAGGCCGGGGGTGCCCCAGTCCAGCTTCCAGTCGGCCCGGCCGCCGATGTACCAGCCGGAACGCCTGGCCTGGAAGGTTCTGTCGCCACAAAAGCCCTTGTAATGTTTGACTTTCCCCATATCAACCGAGCCATAGGCGCCTTCTATGCCTATCTTGAAGCTGTCGGTCACGAAGAATTCCGCACACAGGCCGGCCCAGAAGCCATCGCCCCAGGGCCTGTCGAGGCCCTTCACATAGTTGCTCTGAAAATCGGCGTAGTAGCATGAGACCGCCACGGGGCACAACCTGGGCGGGCTCGGGGGATGCGGTCAGGTTGGTCAGACTGTACTTGCCTATCATGGCGTACATGAACCAGGGGTTAACCCTGAAGCGATTGCCACGGATGGGCACGCTCAGGGCAAAGACATCCAGATTGTCCAGGTGCTGCGTCTCATCGTTGTTGTACAGCGCCTGGGAATTGTCGTTGTAGGGTCTGGCCCAGAAGAAGGTGGCATCCACGTTCAGGTCTTCGCTCTTGTAGACGGGCGAGGACACGTTGATGCCGGCCATGTCGTGTCCGAACACGGCACCAAGGCCCCAGCGCGACAGGATGCCGGGCAGACGCAGGTGCTGCAGACCCATGCGGACCTTCACTTCCGTTTCCGGAACGAGCCAGTCCAGATAGGCAAAGCGCAGCTCGACAATCTTGCCGTCCGCGCCGAGTGCACAGCACAAGACTACGGCAGGAAGAGTGAAAACGCGCCATCAAAGCTTCTCCCAAGCATGCAGAAAGGAATCAGAAAGGATCTCCCATGTGCTCGCCAGCAACTGCACGTTGTGAGAAAGTACTTTTTTTCACTACCATAGCCTGTACGCCGAAAAATGCTGCACGCGCAACAAATTTCACAAAAAAACAGGTTTTGGGGCAAAAAAGTTGGTCAGCAGCCGGCCCACTTCACGCAACCTCCTGTTCTTTCAGGCAATTACATTGTGCTCTTCTTTTCTCGAAAGGCCCTGCGCTTCCCCGGAAGCACTCCGGGACCCCTGCGCGCCGGCCCGGGGACGCGGGGCTTTTGTGCCTGGCTCTTACGTGCTCCTTCTGGAGCCATGAGGAGAAGTTCAAAGACAGGCCTTGTCCCAGACCCAGTCCTTGCGAGGGCGGCAGGGGACGCCTTCCTTGTCCTTCTGCCTTGGCCCGTCTTTTGGGCCTTGCCGCTGTGCCTTGTGCCTGCCCGTACCGTCCGCAAAGCCCGGGGGATCCAGGCACGCGTCGTTGAAGCTTCTTTATGCAGGAGCCAGGAGCTCCACAGAAGCCCCGCAATGGGTTTCCCGGGCGGTGTCTTGCCATTCCGTGCAGATGTTGTACAGTCGTTTCACCAGAAAGGCTGGCATTTGTCCGACATCCGCGAGCGTTCGTTTCCATGCAAAAGACAGTTTGTGTCCCGGTCCCACAGTTTCTTGTGTCAGCCCCTGAGAGGATTTTAGTGTGAACAAGATCATCATCGGTCTGCTTGCAGCCGTTGTCGTTCTGGGCATGGCCCTGGTCGTGCTCAATAATCAGCTCAATTCCCACCACTCCGACAGGGACCTGGCCACACCGCTTTCCGCCAGGGACATGCTGCCGGAAATTCCGGATCTGCACGGTGTTCAGGCACGAATTGACGAATCGGCCGAAGGCGGAACCGAAGCGGAGCAGCAGGAAGAGCCCAGACTCATGGCCCTGCCCAAGTTGCCCGATGCCATAGAACCTCCGGCAACAACACTCAGGGCGCCCGTCAGCACAGCCACGCTGTCCCGGGAAAAGACGCCTGTGCAGGCCGCAGTCCAGTCCGGCGTACAGGAACCCGCACAGTCTGCGACCGCGCTGGCCATGAACGAGAACCGTGTCCAGGGCACAGCCCGGACGGCTCCCGTTTCCTCCATGGCCTCCTCTGCAGCCGCTTCCGCCGCTGCCCTGCCGGCTCCGGCAGCCGGAGCACAGATTGAGCGCACAGCCAGCGTGCAGACGGGCACCATACAGGACACAACTGTGTCTGCGGACGTGAAACGCAAGAGCGAACCTGCCCCTGTCAGCGTGCAGGAGACAGACAGGAGTTCTGCCAGGGACGAAAAACCTGTCCGGGCAGAAAAGTCTGCACAGGTCGAACAGTCTGCACAACCAGCCGAAACAGCTGCGCACAAGGCCGAGAAGAAGCCTTCCGCCCGGACAGAGGCTCCCGGCGCGGACAGAGGCAATCAGAAGGACGTTCAGAAGGGCGACGCTCGGAAGAACGAGCAGAAGACAGAGCAGAAGGTTCCGTCCGGAGACGTTCGAAAAGACGTTCAGAAGGACGAACAGAAGGGCAAGAAGGCCGCTGCGCAGCCGAAGATGGTGGTTTTTGTGCGCGAGAAGGGTGCAACGGTCCGCCTCTCCCTGAACAGGGACATATCCTACAAGACCATGCTGCTCAGCAACCCCGATCGCCTGGTTGTGGACATCACGGGCGAGAACAGGGATCTTAAAGCCCCCGGCATTCCTGCTAATGACATGGTCAGCAACGTGCGTCTCGGGCACTACCCGAACAGAACCCGCATTGTGGTGGATCTCAAGGAAGCCCCTAAAAGGCACCGCCTCATTCTCTCCGAGGACAGGGATCGCCTGGACATACGCGTCGATCGCTGATCGGCACCAAAATCGTCTGTCCCTGCTGCCAGGAAGCCGTCAGGGCCAGCCATGCTCTGGACATGCCCGGGCGGAAGGGGGACGCAGTCCTTATTGGGCTGCGTCCGCTGACGCCTCAGGCTCTCTTCTGGAGCACAAACCCCTTCTCCCCTGTCAGCTCTGCCCCTTTCCCGGGTGATCGTTCCGCAAGCCCTCCCGCACTTCGTTCCGCAATTCCTTCTGCAATGTACCCCGAAGCCATTCCGCAAGCCCTTTCCCCAGCAAGGTTTCCGGACCATCACCTAAAAAACGCCCTGCCCCGAGCACAACGCACAAGACGTACAAGGAAGCAGTTCCATGAGTGCCTCAATCCTGAACAGACTTTTCAACCGCAAGACGTCTGTAGACCGGCAGAAAGCCCTGTCCGAATTCACCAGCCGCTATGCCTCCTTCAAGAAACTCCTGCAGGCCAATGCTGACATAGCCAAGATTCTTGCAACGCTGGACACGGTCTACCATGGCGGCAAGCATCTGGACACCGATCTGATCCGCCACGAAGTCATGCGTGCCATCGTTTGCGTGCGCACCATGGGCGAATCCCTGACCCAGCTCTCCAGCAACCGCTACCCCGAGCTCGACACGGCCATAGAGGCCATTGCCCAGCACATCAACAAGGAGCTGCACACCTACACCCCCGGTGACGTGACCGAAATCACCCTGCCGCTCTCGGAAGTGGACTCTTCCATGACCTATTCCGTGGGCGCCAAGAACGCCAATCTGGGCGAGCTGCGCAACATGCTGGAAATGCCCGTGCCCAGGGGCTTTGCCGTCACCACCAGGGCAGGCCAGCTCTTCTTCTCCAAGAATCCCGGGCTCTTCACCAAAATCCAGCGAGCCCTGGAAGACATCGACATCGATCACCCGGCCACCATTCAGAAGGCCAGCGAAACCATACAGGACGCCATTCTGAACACGCCCTTGCCCGAAGAAGTGGAAAATGCCCTGCTCTCGACCTACGACAAGGTCTTCAAGGACAGGGAGTGCCGTGTGGCCCTGCGCTCTAGTGCCATTGCCGAGGACGGCGTGCAGTCCTTTGCCGGCCAGTACCTCTCCATCCTGGGCGTGACCAGGCAGTCCCTGCCTCAGGCCTTCAAGCAGGTCTTTGCAAGCCTCTATTCCCCAAGGGCCCTCTCCTACCGTCTGAGCAACGGGTATGAACTCAGCACCTCGGGCATGGCCATGTGCTGCCTGCAGATGATCAATGCCAAGGCTGCCGGCGTGGCCTACTCCCGCCACCCCGTGAACCTGCGCTCCAACGACGTGCTCATCAACGGCGTCTGGGGCCTGGGCGAGGCCGTGGCCGACGGCTCTGCCCTGCCCGATCAGTGGCTCGTCTCCAGGGCCACCATGCGCATCACCCGCGAGACCATCGTGGGCAAGCTCACCAAGGTCGTGCTCGATCAGGCCGAAGACGGCACCATTGCTCCGCACGTCCACGAAGTGGACGAGCTCATGCAGCATGTGCCCTGTCTGACCAGGGAGCAGGCCGCGGAGATTGCCAGGGCCGCCATCACCCTGGAGCACCACTATCAGTATCCCCAGGACATTGAATGGGCCCTGGACGAGGACGAACGTCTTGTCTTCCTGCAGACACGGCCCATGGGCTTTGACACGACCAGCGAGGATGTGCGCGCTCCGGAACTTGAAAAGATCAGGCCTGTCATCGCCCAGGCCGAAGTGGCTGCCAGGGGCGTTGCCTGCGGCAGGGTCATGATTATGGACCCGGACGAGGACATGACCCACTTCCCCGAAGGCTATGTGCTCGTCATGACCCATTCCTCCTCCAATGCCACGGTAGCCATGCAGAGGGCCTGTGCCATCATTGCCGAAGTGGGCTCCCTCACCGGCCACATGGCCTCGGTCTGTCGCGAATACGGCGTGCCCACCCTCATCAATGCCTCGGCTGCCACCATGCTGCTCGAAGAGGGGCAACTTGTCACCGTGGATGCGCTCAAGGGCCGCGTCTTCAACGGCGAAATTCCAGAACTGCTCGAGCTGCGCATCAGCCGCCCGCCCGTGGCCAACACGCCGGCCACGGCCCTCATGCGCCGCATTGCCCCCCACATCCTGCCCCTGCACCTTGTGGATCCGAGGTCGAGCACCTTTTCTCCGGAAAACTGCACGAGCCTCCACGACGTCATGCGCTTTGTGCACGAAAAATCCTACAGCGAGATGTTCCTGCTCTCGGACTCCGTCACCGAAGGCAAGGAAAAGGCAGCCACCCACTTTACCGGGCCCATTCCCCTGGACCTCTACATCATCGACCTTGGCGGCGGCCTCAAGGATCCCCTGGCCTCGCGAGCCGTCCTTGAGGATGTGACAAGCTACCCCCTGCGCCTGCTGCTTGAAGGCATGGTCAACCCTTCGGTCCGGGCCAACGGCCCCAGGCCCGTAAACATGCGCGGCTTCATGTCCGTCATGGGCAACAATCTGCTGCGCTCGGACATGGCGGAGCGCTTTGGCGATCACAGCTATGCCATTGTCTCGGACAAGTACCTCAACTTCTCCTCCAGGGTGGGCTACCACTACGCCATCCTGGACTGCTGGTGCAGTGCCACGGTGAGCAAGAACTACATCCGCTTCGAGTTTGCCGGCGGTGCCGCAGGCTCGGTCCAGCGCGAGCGCCGCGTGCGCTGCATAGGGCTCATCCTCAGGGAACTGGGCTTCAAGGTCAGCGTCATTGCAGACCGCGTCCAGGCAAGGTATCAGAAATACCCCCGCACGGAGATTGCCTCCAGACTCGATCAGCTGGGCCGCCTGCTCATCATGACCAGACAGATGGACATGCTGATGACAAGCGAGGAAGCAGTGACGCAATTTGCCTCCAACTTCCTCAACGGCGACTACCACTAGTTTTTGCCTGCTCTGACACCCCTGCCAGTTCCAGCACGTCCCTGTTTTTGCAGCCTCTTCGGCCTGCTCCGGGCACCTTTGCCCCGGGGCAGGCCTTTTGTCCCAAGGGAACTCCCCCTGCTGTCCTGCTGCCTGCACCTGCCCCGTTTGTGCCGGTGCCGCTTTTTTGCAGGACCGTCCCCAAAGGCACACCCATGAGAACACACAGCCCCACCCCCTCACAAAAGAAGGCAGATCCGGGCCTCATCAGCCTTGATTTCATACTGCTCTTCTTCATGACGCTCTTCAGCAACTGCTACCTGTCCATCTACTACTGCTTCGAGCAGTGGCTTGAGCACGTGGCCGTGGATCCGAGTTGGCGCGGCATCCTGCTTGGCATCCTGTTTGGCATGGTCCTTGTGACGCGCCCCTTTGCCACGGTGTTCATGCTCAGGCGCAACAGGCTGCCTGCGGTCATAGTCTCCCTCTTCATCTGCAGCGGTGTCCTCTTCTCCTATCAGTTCCTGGACACCACGGCGCCGTCCTTCGAGTGGCTTTTGCTTGCCCTGCGCATTGTGCAGGGCATCTTCCTTGCCATCTATTCCTCCTGCGTCGTGTCCGTCCTTGTGAGCTGCATTCCACCAGGCCAGAGCGCCCGGGGCTTTGCCCTCTTCTCCTTCACGACCCTGCTTCCCTACGCCATCATTCCCACCATTGGCGAATTCCTGCTGCCCATCGTGGGCAGCGAGCCCAGCCTCTTTGCCTGGACCTCCCTGCTGCTCGTTCCCTGCCTTGTCATGAGCATTCTGCTTGCTCCCAGGCTGCGCCAGACGGATGCGGCGGCTGGTGCGACCACCAACTTTGCCGAGTACAGAAAAGGACTCATGCACAGTGTCCTGCACTCGGGCTTAAGCCTCGTCTTTGCCTCCATGCTCTCCTTTTCGCTCGCCACCTCCACCTGCCTCTTCTTCATGAAGGGCCTATGCAGCCAGACGGGCGGCGATCCGGCCAAGTTCTACTTCTACTACACAACGACCATGATCGTGCTGCGCTTCTTCTTCAGCAAGCGCCTGGACACCCTGCCCAGATACCGCATCGTGCCCATCGTGGCCCTGACCATGGCCTCCGCCCTCATCATCATCGCCTGGGGGCCCCTGTGGGCCTATGTGCCTGCCACCATCCTCTACGGCATCTCCCTCTCCCTGCTCTATCCGCTCACGGCTGCGGCCATCTATGACCGCTCGACACCGGAGACCAGGACCATCAATTCCAACTTCATGATGCTCATGTTCGATGCCGGCGGCCTGTTCTCGCCCATGATTGGCGGCTTTGTTATTTCCATTGGCCTGGACTACCACGCCGTCATCACCGTGGCTGCCGGCATGGTCTGCATGAGCGGCCTTTTCTTCACCCTGGACAGACTGCGCCTGTACCTGCAGGAAGTCAGGGCCAGACGCGAGGCCTGATCAAAAACGACAGGAGCAACAGCTCCGAATCCACGACACAAAACAAGCCGCAGGCAGCCCCTCTCAATCCGGGGGACTGTCTGCGGCTCCTTCTTTTGTATTTCGTGCGTTTTTTGCTGCGCAGGGACACTCAGGGCAGCCTGAACTTGTCAGCGTGAAAGCTGCACCATCTGATCGCTGGACTCAAGGCCAAGCTGTATGATGAGGTCGCGCACATTTTCCAGTGACGTGAGTCGGCAGCCGCCGGAGGTGACCGTAAAGATCCCGACCACGCGGTAGGTATTGCCATTGTCGTGGTCATGGACGGCAAAGGGCAGGCGCATGCGGTCGCGATCCACGCGCACCGGCACGCCCATGTCTCGTATCTCCTTTCGGCCCATGGACACCATGTCGAAAAGCGGAGAGAGCATGCTCTCGCTTGTGTGGCCTGGCACCTTCTGTCCGGCAAAGGCACCGCTGCCCACGCCGTAGAGCACAAAGGCGCGGACCTCGCTCACGAGAAAGCCTGAGGTGAGGCTGCTTGTGAGCGCGCCCTGACTTGCCAGAAGCGTGACCAGGGGCGGAAGCCAGCGGGCAAGCTGCTCGTCGCCTGCCATGTGCTCCAGTTCGGCAAAGACCTGTCTGGTCAGCCCCTCTATGTCTGCCTGGCGCTCGAACAGGCTTGTGTCCCTGGTCTCCACGGCCTGCATCATGTTCGCAAGACAGCTGCGCGGATCCGTCTCGCTCCAGGCCGCACTCTGCTGCGGTGTGGCAAGAGTGAGCATGAGACAGCACACAAGGATCGCAAGCGCCCTGCAAAGAAGGCTGCCCTGTCCTGCGCACGCCATCACTGCGGGAAAGGTGCTCTGTTCGTCCGTGCCCGTCACTGGCCATGTCTGCATGATATGTCCTCGTCTCGTCTGCATGTCCTGTCAATGGTCTGATCCGGCGATTCCTGTTGCAAACCCCCTGTGATCCTACTTGAGTCGCAGGGCCAGACCGCAGCTCACAAAATGCACCCCGGACGCACAGGCGGCCAGGCGCTGATTTGTGCGGCCAAGGATGTCGCGAAAGCGTCTGGAGAGGGGATCTGCCGGCACAAGACCGAGACCAGCCTCCTCGCTCACAACGATCAGGGGTCTTTTTAATGTGGGCAGTGCGGCAAAGAAGGCCTCAAGCTCTTCTTCAAGCGCAGCCTCGTTCCGGTCCAAATTGTCCTGCCCCCAATCTTCCTGGTCACAATCTTCCTGGTCCGGCCCTTCTTTGATCGCCTGCAGGGCACAGCCTTCCTGCGCATAAACCCGGCAGAGCATGCCGGAAATCCAGGTGCCAAGACTATCCAGCAGGAGGACGCCTGCCTCAGGTGCTGCATGAAGACAGGCACACAGGTGCGCACCTGCCTCCACGGTCTGCCAGCTTTCATCCCTGCGGGCCCTGTGGCGGGCCACCTTGTGCCTGGCCTCGGCATCCTGCGGTCGCATGGTGGCTATATAGAGACGCTGTGCAGCCAGACCTTCGGCACAGGCTTCGGCCAGCCTGCTCTTGCCGCAGGAAGCGCCGCCCACAAAGAGGGTAATGTCCATGTCTTGATGCGGGGCCACGGTCGAGATCATGGCTGTGCTCCCCATGCTCTCACTGGCCCTGCACGGGCTGATGACCCCTGGGGGCTGCCGGCTGCACGGGCTGTTCCAGGGCTGGCTGGGTTATCTTGCGGCCGCCAAGCTCGGACGAGGCCGGCAGATTGGTGCCGTACTTGACTCCTTCCCCAGGCACGGCCTGCGTCTGGGGAATATTGGGATTGTGGACTGGTGCCGGCTTCTTCGCAGGCTGCCGTGACGATGCGCCTTCCCTGGCTGCCACGGCACAGCGCCTGGCCAGATCGCGCAGCACTGCGGCCGAGGTCTGCACGCTCTCCAGGGCTGCGGGATTGTCCTGCAGGCGCCGGCCTATCCAGCGGGCCAGGTAGAGAAGCGTTTCCTGATTGAGGACCGAGGCGCCGTTGCGGCGTATGTCTTCGGCCAGACGGTTCTGCTCGCTCACAAAGAGGCGGGTGCAGGACTGCAGCTCTGCGGCAGAGCGCTGCACTTCGGCCTGAGCCTCGCGCAGGCGAGCAGCAGGGCCCTGTTCGCGGGCCTGTTCCAGTTCAAAGCGGGCGTCAAGATTGGCTCGTGTGGCTGAAGTGACGGCCTCCTCGCGCTGGTTGAGGGCACGCAGCCGTCCTGCCAGATCGGGCAAGGCCGAGACGCTCTCAAGGCCGCCGGCAAGAAGGGTGCAGCGGCTGCCCAGGGCCTGGTAGAGGCTTTTGAGTTCATTCTGGGACAGGGGCTTGTCCCTGCCCTGGGCGTTGCTGGCAATGGAGCGCAGGAAGGCGTCCACGTAGATATTGTAGATGCCGGTGATCATGGACGGCGTGAAGGCGTAGCGCAGCAGGGATTCCCTGGCCTGGGATCCAAAGCCCTGCGGTGTCACAAGACCGGTCATGCGGCTGCCGTAGCGCTGGTTCAGGGACTGCACGGAGACGGCCAGGGATCCACCCTGCCGGCCCGGCACATAGCGATCCACAACCCAGCCGGCCAGGTCGTCCACAAAGACCGGCTTCACGCGTTCATCTTCCGCCGGAGGCGGCAGGGTTTCTGCGGTCTCGTCGGTGTCCGTGGTGCCCTGGGCCGCATCTGCTCCAGGCGTTCCAGACTCGGTTGTTTCGCTGTGTACAGGCGCAATGCTTGCCTGCACCTCTGCTCCGCTCAGACCGGTCTACCGGCCCGGCTGTGCAGCTTCCTCTGCTTCCCGCAGCCGCTTGCCCAGATCCTCGGGGATGACACCGGCATCGCCGGATTCATTGATGGGCGGAATGGGCGGGGTCACGTCCAGTCTGGGCATGAGGTAGTTGCGCAAAAAGTCCAGGGGCGTCTCGCGCACGAAGTCCATGACCCTGTTTGTCAGCTGTTCGCGTTCCCTGGCATCCATGATGTGCCAGCTGACCACGCCTCCGGCCACAAGGATCACAAGGAGGAGGAACAGCCACAGGCCGCATCCGAAACGGCGCCGCGGCTTTTCGAAGAGCAGCGGCGCTGTCATGTCCGCATGAGGCTGAACCTTGATCGGTTGCCGGTCTGCCGGTGCAGGGGCGGGTCTGGATGATGTGCCAAGCTTCACTGAACTGTCTCCTAAGCAGTTTTGGTTGTTCGGCGAGCGCCGGAGCAGAGATGGAGCAGCGCTGGAGCAGCGCTGGTCAGCGGCGCTTCAGCAGTGGGGCAAAGAGCTGGCCCAGGGCCTCGGGCACCCTGTCCAGAAGCTGCAGAACCCGTTCCCTACCGCGTGTGCCCCGGGCAAGCCGTGACTCCAGCTGGGCCTTGTCCTGCAAAAGCAGCAGGGGCTCCAGGGCTTCGGCCAGGGCCTTGTCGTCGCCCTGGGGCACAATGGATCCGCTCTGGCCCACAAGCCAGGCCTGGCCAGGCAGATCGCTCACCACCACGGGCACAAAGAAGGCCATGGCCTCGGCCAGGGCCGAGGGGATGCCGTCTGATGGCTGGCCTGGCAGACTCTGTCCGCAGGCCACAAAGACGTCCGCATCCAGAAGGAGCGAATTCATGTTGGCATGGGGCACAAAGCCCGGAAAACGGACGCTCTGGGCCAGGTTGAGCTTCCTTGCCAGGCTCTTCAGGGCCTTGAGCTCCGGGCCCTGGCCGGCAATGGTGCAGCGGAACTCGCGGCCCAGGGAATGGAGTCTCGCCAAGGCCTTCAGCAGTACGTCAAAGCCCTTGCGTCGTTCCATGACACCGCAGGCCACAATGTGCGGCAGCTTGCTCGCCTCGTGCACCTGGGCCACGGCCACTTCCTCGTCCTGGGGAGCCAGAGTCAAGGGATCCGGGATCCAGCTGAGCTTCGGCCGCAGATTGGCCGGCACGGCGGCTGCAAGGGTCTCAAGGAGATTCTTTGTTGTGCAGCGCACAAAGAGGGCATCCCGGGCCAGGATGCAGAAGGCGCGCAGTACGGCTTCGTTGCGTTCCTTGGCCGCGGCAAGCCAGATGTCCGTGTCGCGCACGTCCATGGCAAAGGGCAGGCCGCTTACGTGTGCGGCAATCCAGCAGACCAGGGGGGCACGCACGCCGCCTGCAGCATAGAGGCACTCCACCCCTTCCTTCCTGGCCCAGCGGGCGAGATCCGTGCCTTGGGCCCTGGTCCAGCGCACCGAGGCCCTCTTGCGCAAGAGGCCTCGACACTGGGCAAAGTCGCGCTCGGCTTCCGGGTCAAGGGTTCCCGGCGCAAGCCAGGCCCTACGCACCGAGCCTGCCTGCAGGCCGCCCATGTGGCGCACCGGCATGGGCAGGGAATAGGACTGCATTTCCTTGCCAAGCAGGCTTCCGCCCTGCAGTGTGACCACGTGGGTGAGCAGGCCCTGCTCATGGAGCATGTAGGCCTGGGTGCGCGGCGCCTCGCCGCCGGCCTTCAGGAAGTTTGTGGCCACCATGGCCGTGTGCAGCCGGATATCCGGGCCCTTGAGCAGGTCCGCACCGGCATTGGCGCCCACATCGGGAATGCTGCGGCGCTGGCAGACCAGCAGGCCTTCTTCCAGGGTGTAGACCGAGTCGCAGAAGTCCGCCATCTTGGCGTCATGGGTCACCATGACCATGGCCACGCCGCCGCTGTGGCAGAGCGTACGGAAGTTTTCCATGATGAGCCGGCTTGTGCGCTGATCCAGGGCGCCCGTGGGCTCGTCGGCCATGAGAATGCGCGGGTTGTTGACCATGGCGCGGGCAATGGCCACACGCTGCTGCTCGCCGCCGGAGAGCCTGTTGCTCGGGTAGTGCACACGCGAGGAGAGGCGCACAAGCTCCAGGGCCCGGATGACACGGGGCCAGCGCTCGGCAGCGGGCACCTCCTTGTAGATCAGGGGAAATTCCACGTTCTCGAAGACCGTGGAATGGTCAAAGAGGTTGCTCTGCTGCATGACAAAGCCCAGATTGTCCCTGCGAAAGGCTGCGGTCTCCTCCCTGTTCAGGGAGAGCACATCCTTGCCAAGAATGGTGACCGTGCCGGAGTCCGGGGCATGCAGAAGGCCAAGGACGTGGAGCATGGTGGATTTTCCGCAGCCCGAGGGGCCCATGATGGCCACAAGCTCCCCTGGCTCCACTTCCAGGTTGACGCCGCGCAGAACCGGGGCAAAGCCGGCATAACGCTTGCGCAGATCATGTGCGACAATGACTGGTGCCATATGCTCCCCCCTATTCAAAGCGCAGGGCTGTGACCACATCCATGCGGCTGGCCTGGATGGCCGGGAAGATGCCGCCGGCAACGCCGATGATGGCCGAAAAGACAATGGATCCGATGCAGCTCAAGATGAGCTGCAGAAGCGGCAGGCCCGTCCCCAGGGCCCAGACGCCGACAGCCACGCTGCTCACGCCAAGGATGATGCCAAGGATGCCGCCGGCCACGGACTTGCACAGGGCCTCGCACAAAAACTGGGCCATGATGTCGCGATCCGATCCGCCCATGGCCTTCTTGAGACCTACTTCCCTAGTGCGCGCCCGCACTGCGGCAAAGGTGCCGTACCAGATGCCGAAGCCGCCCAGCATGAGGGAGGCTATGATGCCAAGCCACAACAGGGACTGCACCCACATGAAGGTGTCCTGCAGACGAGTGAGCTGATCGTCACGGGTGTACACGGTCAGATAGGGCGCCGTCTGATTGGAGTGCACCACCTCGGGGATGAGGCGGGAGAGCCTGGCCACGTCTTCCCAGCCCGTGGCCCGGACAAAGAGACGGGTGATCTTGCCGTCGCCCCACTGCCTGTCTATGAAGGTCGTGTAGGGCATGAAGGCGGCCTCGGACCAGTCGCCCAGCATGACGCCGGAAATGACGCCAATGACCTCGATGACCTCCCTGCCCACGAAGAGCAGCTTGCCCACGGCCCGTTCGGGGCGCTCATAAAGGTTCACTGCCAGTTCGCGGCCGAGCACGCACACCCTGCGGTGGCGCTGCATGTCGTCCCTGCTCAAGGCCCGGCCCGCGATCACGTCCACGGAAAAGGTGGGGATGAAGAGCTCGTCCACCCCGTAAAGGAGCGTGCCCAGCGTGCGCTCGTTGCGGGTCTTGAGCTGGAAGAACTGGGCATTGCGGCTGCCGACGCTGACGCTGTCCACGCCCGTGAGGCCGCGTATGCCGGCAATGCTCTCGGGCGAAAAGTCGCGTAGAGGCTGGCCCGGGTACTGTCTGTCCTCCATGGTGACACGGATGACGTTGACACCGCCCATGAGCACCATGTCCTGGCCTACCTTGTAGCGTATCTCCTGGCCCAGCACGGCCAGGGCTATGAAGGCGGTGATGCCAAGAGCAATGGAGACCATGACGCCATAGCTTTTTTGTCGGGTCACCTGGCGCAGGGAGACGCGGACGAGATCGGAATAGGCTATCATTACGCTGCCCCAATAGATGTATCAGCAAAAAAGGGTCCGGGCAGGAGGTTCCGAAGGGGACCCGGGGAAGGATCGGCAGGGACGGATCCTTTGGAAAAGGCTTGTCGGACAAGGGCGCCTCGGGCGGGATCACGGAAGGGAGGCGACCCTAGTGTCTAAATTGATAAATTCGCCTACCTATATCTAGTTGAAATTACTACATCTAATTGTCTAGATATCCTGACATAATTTTAAAATTAGACACTAGTCCTTCCTGCGCTCCACGGAGAGCACCCGTCCCATGGGTCCCACATTGTACCAGATGCCGTGCCACAGGATGCCGCGGGCCCGGACGGTCTTCAGAAAGATGGAGAAGGCGCAGAAGGAGGTGAGCCAGAAGGCCTGCAGCCAGCGCATGAGCGGCACGTGGTGGGCCAGCAGGGGACGCAGGCTGGAGAGAGCCACGGCCGTGGTGGCCAGGTAGACGCCAACGCAAAAGAGGGTGCCAAGGCCGAAGATGCCGAAGACAGAGCCAATGAAGGCCGCCAGGGTCAGGACTGGCATGAGGGCCATGTAGCCAAGCAGAACGCCCAGCAGTACCCACTGCGCGGGCACGCAGAACTTGAGAAAGAGGATCTGCCGGTCCAGCCAGGCCTGCCAGACCTCGGAAGAGTGGTGCTCGGCTCTCGTGCGCAGGAGGGCGGCCGGGCAGAGGCTCACGGCCACATGGCGCTTTTGCAGATAGGTTGTGAGCGAGCAGTCGTCCACCACATTGGTGGACCAGAAGCCGGCAATGTCTTCCTGCTCGAAGGCATGGCGCTCGATGGCCATGGCGCCGCCCCAGGGCTGGGTGAAGCGGGAGAGACCCTGCATGAGGCGCATGCAGAGCACGCAGAAGGCATAGGCCAGGGTCACAAGCTCGTGATCCTTGGGCACCACTTCGTGGTAGCCCGTGGCAAAGACCGCCCGGCCTCTGGCCACCGGCTCCACGAGCCGTGTCAGAAAGTCCGGGGAGGCCAGGTGGGTGCTGTCGCAGAAGGCATAGACCTCCACGCTGCTGCCGAGATGGGCCACTGCCTGCAGGGAGTTGTGGTTCTTCTGTCCGCACCCCTCGGCCTTGCCGGCCACGATGTGATCCACGCGGACCCTGTCCCCGTATTCTGAAGCCAGGCGATCCACAAGCTCTGCGGCCGGCTCCTCGGCCGTGGCTGTCACGAAGCAGTATCTGAGGCTGCCCGGATAGCTCTGCTCAAGCAGGGAGCGCAGGGCCTGCTCCATCTGCGGATGGGTGCCTGCACAGGGAACAATCAGTCCCACGCTGGGCCAGTCCGGACACTGCGGCACGGGATCCTGGGCCCTGTTGCGCAGGTTTCTGCCGGCCAGGCCGAGATAGAAGATCAGGGCTGGTCCGGCCAGGACTGCCAGAAGAAAAATCAGCCACATTGCTGGCCTCCTTTAGGGCAGAGGCGCACAGTCGTCCGTGACCGGCGCATTGAGATGCCTGTGCCCCTTGTACTTGAACTTCATTCCATTCTTGAGCCGCATGCGGCCCTTTACGGTCTCCACGTCCACGTAGGTGCCGGTGAGCACATGCCCTGAGGCGTGCCTGGCCTCGAATTCATTGCCTTCCGCATGACCGTAGAGATGGTAGACATCGGTCTGGCCGTTGCTGTGGGTCAGAAGAAAGACGCCGCGCAGGCTGCCGTCGGGCCGGGTGCACATGCCGGCCCGAAAGGTCGCGGACAGGACGGATCCGGTCCAGACCTCGGTGCGTTCCAACCGTGGAGCCGACTGCTGCGCAACTGGTCTTTGCACAGCCTGTCCCTGCGGGCCCTGCGCGGCGCAGGGTGCTGTCGGCACAAGGCAGAGCGCAAGGATCGCAAGGAGAAGCGGGCGGAAAAGAACGTGCTGGAGCGCACTCAGGGGTGCGGGGAAAGAATGCTTGTCCACAGGACACGTCACCTCAAAAACAAAACATGCCGCACAGGGCATGAAGGCTGGGCGCTGAAGAATCGGCAGAAGCACACGGGACCTGCAGGCAGGAAGAGCGGCACGTCCCTAGAGGACCTGTGCGCACAGCCTGTCAAAGAGATCCTCGTGGGCCTTCACCATGCCGGCAAAGGAGAAGTGCTCCTCTACCCTGCGGCGGTTGGCCTGGCCCATGGTATTGGCAAGCTCGCTGTCGCCAAGAAGGCGCAGGATGTTGTTGGCCAGAGAGGCCGAATCCTCGGGCTGACAGAGCAGGCCGTTGACGCCGTCGCGAATCAGGTTGGGAATGCCGCCCACCTCGGTGGCGCACACGGGCAGGCCGCTGGCCATGGCCTCCAGAATCACGTTGGGCTGGCCCTCGCGTATGGAGGACAGGGCAAAGACCCTGGCCTCGCGCAGGTGCGGCCGCACGTCCAGTGTGCCAGGCTGCATCTCTATGCCGTACTGGGCATTGGAGGAGGCCACCATGGCATTGATGCGCTCCTGCCAGGGGCCGTCGCCCACAATGCGCAGCCTGGCCCTGGAATTGGCGGCATAGACCCGCTCGAAGGCGCGGAGGAGGGTCAGGTGGTTCTTGTCCTCGCAGAGCCTGGCCACGCAGACAATGAGCGGAGCCCTGTCGCCGGGCAGGGGTTCTGCCGGCGCAAAGTGCTCCGTGTCCACACCGTTGGGAATATAGGAAATGTTGCGTTGCGGAACCCCCAGGTTCTGCAGCACCTGCTGCAGCTCCTCGCTGTTGCAGACCATGTGGTCGCACAGGCGCCAGAGCCACTTCTCGTGCTGGCGCACAGGAGCACCTCCGCCCCGGACCGTGCCAAGGATGCCAAGGGGCCTGCCCTGCACCTTTTTGAGCCAGCTGCCCCAGATGCGGGCCCAGATGTTGGGCATGGCCGTGCAGGGCACGATCACGTCGGCATCCAGCTCCTTCAGCACCCTCAGAAGACGCAGGAAGAAGAGGCTATCCACCTTCCTGCCCGAGCCCATGTGAAGCACCTCTATGCCGGAGGCACGGGCCTCGTCGTCCAGATCGGTCTCTCCGGTCAAGGTGACCAGGACGGGCTTGAACCGGTCCCTGTCCAGACGCTGCACAAGCTGCAGTGTCTGCCGCTGGGTTCCGCCAAAACACAGGTCTTCCATGATAAATGCTATGCGGCGCTGCGCCATGTTCTTCCGCCCTCCTGAATCGTCCTCTGGCTGGCTCTCTGCGACGAGATATGTACCAAGCATACAAGCCTTTTTTGCAAATGCAGCGCCCGGCCCCGGCACCGGGCAAGGGACGGGCACTGGACTGTGACAGTGTACGTTGCTGACACAAAGATGGCAAGGCGCAAACTAATGACAATGATCCAGACTGCTTAAACAGGTATTTTCGGTCCTGTACCATTGCTTTGGATGGACTTTTTGTCTATAGAGAAGCCATGTCCAACTCCAGTGTTTGCCCCCCTTCCGCCCCTCAAGTCCCAAGGCCCAAGCAGGCCCTGGACAGGCCTCCGCTCTCTGTCGTCCTCACCATGGACGTGGAAGAGGAGGGGCTTTTCAGCGGCCGCTATCAGCGCCGCAACCCCGGTGTCCGCAATGTGGCCGCCCTGCCCGTGCTCGCCCCGCTCAGCGACGAGCTGGGCTTTCCTCTCACCCTGCTCTGTTCCCACGCGGTCTTTGCCGACAGGGATGCCTGCAAGACCCTGGAGATCATGCGCGATCGCCACGGTGCCGAAATAGGCGCCCATCTCCATCACTGGAGCACGCCGCCCTTTGAAAACGACGAGCTCTGCTGTCCGGGCACACCGGCCCGCACAGACAAGGTCGATCAGGAGCTTCTGGAGGCACGGCTGGCCAGCCTGCTCGAAGCAGGCCGAGCCTTTCAGGGCGCGCCCCTCACGAGCTTTCGCATGGGACGCTGGGATCTCAAAAGCCCGCTCTTTCCCATGCTGCAGCGCCACGGCATCAGGGCGGACTCCTCCATCTGTCCCTTGCGGGCCTATGCAGGCGGAGCCGATCACTTCCTGGCACCAGCCCATCCCTACTGGGCTCTCGGGCAGGATGTGCCCTTTCTCGAAATTCCCATTACCCAGATTCCGCTCCTCGGCTTTCTGCCCAGACTCTGGCAAACCCTCTACAGAGGATCGGAGAAGCGGGACAACTTCCATTTCCTGGCAGCCTTGAGTGCCTCACCCTTCTGGCATTCCGATGTGGTCATGCGCTCCTGCGTGCGCCTTCTGCGCCTGCGGGGAGGGACCGTGCTCTGTGTCTTCTGGCACTCCACGGAGATTGTGGCCGGCTGCTCGCCCCAGGTGCCGGACGAGGCCGCCATGCACAGGGTACGCGCACGCATCCTCTCCTTCTTCACCTGGCTTAAGGAACACTTCCCTGTCCGCGGCTGCACCCTGACCCAGATCTTTGACGAAGCCTGGCAGGCCAGAGGCAAGGAGCAGGGGCCGGTCTATCCCACACGAGCCGAACTTGGCCCAGCCCCTGGCGACTGGTAACCCGGGCAAGGCCGGCATACACAGCCTGAACAGCGCATTCCATCCCGGTTCCCCTGCCCCGGAAGCCCCCTTGAGGTAACGACGCCCATGCACGACGACTTACGCTCTGCCAGCCGGCTGCTCAACTGGTACGCAAGCGCACAGGGAGCCTGTTTCAGTGCAGCCGCACAAGGGCTTGTCTCCCTTGGCCTGCAACGCTGGCCGACCCGCGGGCGCAGGCTTCTGGAAGTGAACTGCGCCGCAGGGGCCCTGCAGCAACCGCTGCACCGCATGGGCTTTGACGTGACAGGCTGCGAGGGCAGCCCTGCCCTGCGGGAGCACTTTGTACAAAACCTGGGCTCGCGCTTTGTCGTGGACCCGGCCCAGCCGGACCTGCTCCCCTATGGCGACGCATCCTTTGACTGGGTGCTTGTGCACCTTGAACATGGCGGGGATCGCACCCTCCTTGCCCAGACCTTAAGCGAGGCACGCAGGGTGGCCCTGCAGGGACTGGCGGTCCTTGTCTGGAATTCCCTTTCCCTGGGAAGCCTGAGTTCGCAGTCCGTTCCGCTCACGGCCCTTCCTGCTCTCTCCGTCTACATGAAGCTTGGCCAGTGGGAGGGCCGACGCTGCTGTGCCGGCGCCCTCTTTATGCCCGTGCGCTGGTGGGAAAAGCCCGCCAGCGTCTCCGAGACCGTGCAGGGCGACATGAGCGTCTGCCTGAACCAGCTGCGCGATCGGGTGACGCGCTGCACGCCCTGTGCCCTGCTTGGCTCTGTCTGCCTGCTTAAGCTGGAGCTGCCACCGAGTTGCCCGCTCACGGCCCGTCCCCTCACCTTCCGCAAGGTCCGCTTTGCCGGCGGTCGCCTTGTGGGCAGCTGCAGCGACAGGGTCTCCGAGCGGCCGAACCTGCGCTCATATGATCCGGATGAGCAGCCCTGAAGTACACAACGTTTTCCTGTTCAAGGCCCTTCTGCCGCCTGCATCCCCTTTGCAGGAATGGTACAGGGGCATTCCACCTTTTGCCCACAGAAGGCCTGTCGGAATGGTTTTCAGAGCAGCCTGTCCCTGAACCAGGCTTGAGGGAGCGCCGCTTGCGCACTCTTCCCCCTGATAGGTTTTGATGGCATAGTGTTCTCGTTTTCCAAGGAGGCATGCACCATGCAAACACTCAGTCGATCCATCCACCTTTCTTTGCATATTCACAAGGACCCTGATGCCATGGCAGAGCGTGCGGCGCACATCATCTCCGAGAAGTGTGATGAGGCCGTCACAGAGCGGGGTTGCTTCAAGATAGCCATTTCCGGGGGCAAGACCCCCATTCCCCTCTTCCGCCTGCTGACGCGCAGGGACTGGGTCGATGCCCTGCCCTGGGACAAGATCTCCGTCTTCTGGGCAGACGAGCGCTGTGTAGCCCCCGATGATCCGCGCAGCAACTACGGCATGGCCCACAAGGAACTGCTCAGCTACGTCCCCTGCACCCAATACTACCGCATGCGCGGCGACCTGGAACCCGTGAAGGCTGCTGCAGACTACGAGCAGATTCTGCGCCAGGAATTTCGTCTGAAGGAAGGCGAAGTGCCCCGCTTCGACATGATTCTGCTGGGCATGGGCGACGATGGACACACAGCCTCCCTCTTCCCCAATTCCCCCGCGCTCTTTGCCAATCAGCGCCTGGTCATCGATCAGTACGTGCCCGCCCGCAAGGCCGACCGCCTCACCATGACCCTGCCCGTGCTCAACAATTCCCGCTGCTGCCTGTTCATGGTGACGGGCAAGGAAAAGCACGCCGTGCTGAGCCGTGCCCTCAACCTTCTGGACAAGCCCGAGCTGCCGGCCCAGTTTGTGCATCCTTCCGTGGGCGACCTCATCTGGGTTGTGGACGAAGCGGCTGCCACCGGCAGGGAATAGCATTTTTTCCCCTTCATGAGCGCGTGGATCCCCCGGCAGTCCTGCCGGGGAAGAAGCGCGTTTTTTTCATGCCCTGATGCATGGGCACGAAAAAAGGCGTCCGTCCATCCCCTAGGAGCGAGCCTGTATACAAGGATCTCCAGAGGAGGGAGACGGACGCCTTTTCTGTTGTCTCTTGTCCCGACTGCACTGCCTTGGTGCCCCGGGATGTCACAGGGACAGGCAGAAGGAGCAAGCATCTTTTATAGACACGGAGTGCACCCATCTCACGACACGTACTCAGCACACTACGACATCATCACACGTGTCGCTTCACAAAACCCTCCCACTTTCGCCACCAGACTCAACACACTGCAACAAGACATGCACTCACGTCTTGTTGTCAGTTTACGGACAGAACGGCCTGTTCCCAGGCTCAGCCCTCTCGCACGGCCATATCCTCAGGTGTTCAGGATGGTGCGCAGTAAACGGGCATAGCGCCCAGGATTCCTGCGCATGAGCTCTCTGACTCCGGCCTTGCTGTCTTCATGCCATGCCTTCCAGATTCAACGGGGGAGCAGTATCCTCAGAGTCTGCCGTCTTGCACACCCCTGTTCTCAAGACTGCTCAGGATAGTGCGCTGTATACAGGTGTATCGCTCAACATCCTGCACATTGAATCTGTAGTTGAATATGAATTCTTCTTGTTTATTTCAATATAAACAGGAAATTGAAATATTTTTTATTTAATGAATCCTGTATCATTCCTACTAAATATTTACAAGAGCCTGTATATACAATATTTTTATTTGAAAATGTTCAGAATATTGAGTTGTGTTCTTATCTATTGCTCAATATATCAAATATTTTATCCAAAGATTGACTGAAGTAGATTGAAAAATTTTTTTAGAAAATTTTCTGACGGATGACTCCGGAGCCAAAGCCGGAAGGAGCCGAACCAGGGGAGAGCAACTCCTGGACTTGCTCAAAGCTACCGGCACACTCTGTCCTTCTCTCAAGGCTGCCCAGAATGTTGCGCTGTAAACGGGTATACTGAACAACATCCTTCGCATTGACTTTTCTCTTGAATCTGTTTTTTTCAATTCAATTTCAGCTATACAGAAAATTTATTAACTATTTTTTTCTTTAAGAAAGCCTCTATCATTTCTATTCAGACTTTGCAAAGGCATCATTATACAGTGTTTTCTTTTGAAAAATATTCAGTATATTAATTTATATTCTTGTCTATTTCTCAATATATCAAACATTTTATCCAAAGATTTACTGAAGTAGCTTGAAAAATTTTTTTAGAAAATTTTCTGACGGATGACTCCGGGGCCAGGGCCGGAAGGAGTCGAACCTGGGGAGAACAGCTCCTGGACTTGCTCAAAGCTACCGACACACTCTGCCCTGCTCTCAAGGCTGCCCAGGATGTTGCGCTGTAAACGGGTGTACCGATCAACATTCTTCGCATTGACTTTTCTCTTGAACCTGATTTTTTTATTCAATTTCAGCTATACAGAAATTTGACTGTTTTTTCTTTCTTCAATAAAACCTCTACCATTTCTGTCCATACTTTGCAAGAGAATCGTTATACAGCATTTTTTTAATGTTTAATATATTGAACGTTATTCTTGTCTATAGCAAAATATGTCAAACATTTTATAACAAAACAGTCTCGGATGCACTGAAACTTTTTTCAAAAAGCAGCTCCGGCTCATGCAAGGTTCCTCATGCCCTTCCCCCCCAAGGGAGCCAGGAACTCGGTCCCAAAAACACAACAAAAGGCGCCCGTGCTTTCCCAGACAGGATCCCTTGTCAGAGATCGCTTCTGAAGAAAGGAGACGGACGCCTTTTGGCTTTCCTTGTTGCGACTGGGCCGGCCTTTCCGGAGACATCGGCTCCTGATGCGTGCGAACAGCTATTCCCCGTCAGAGGAGGGACTTGCCCTCTTGCGCAGATGGCTCAGGTTGAGAATCCTGATTTTTCTGCCCTGCACGGAGAGGATCTGTTCTTCCACAAGCCTTGAGAGCACCCTTGAGAGTGTCTCCCTGGCAATGCCCAGCATGTTGGCCATCTCCTCGCGGGAAATGGCCAGTTCCAGCTGCATCCTGTTTTCTATGAGCGCCCTGTGCAGGATGTAGCGGCTCACCCGGCGCTGGGCGTTCACGCCATGATTGCTCACCTTCTTCACGAACATGCGCAACCGCAGGGAAAAGACGCCCAGAAGCTGCAGGGCAAAGTCCGCATTGTCCTGCACGAGCTTCGTGATGGCCTCGCGGCCCACCCGCAGCACAAGGCAGTCGTCCAGGGCCACCGAGGTGGCCGGATGGCTTTTCTGGCGGAACATGGCCATGATGCCCACCAGCCCCTTGGCAGCCACCACATGGATGAGGTGTTCCCTGCCCGCCTGTGTGCGGTGCACGATCTTCACCTTGCCGCGCAGCAGGATGAAGAAGTGATCTGCTGGGCTGTCTTCCTCCAAGAGCACTTCCTGGGGACCGTATTCCTGCATGACCGTCCGCGAGGCGAGCCAGCTCAGGCTCTCGTCCTGCAGCCCCTGAAAGACATCCATTCTCTTGAGCTGCAGGATGATGCCCGGCTGCGGGCAGTCCAAAATGCGCATGTGGGACCTCCTGAAGCGCCTTGTTCTCAAAAACAACTGAACGCAAGACTCCCTCTGCTCAAGGTGCAGGGGGAGCTTTGCTCAAAACAGTGCAGAGGACCAGGTGTCCTTGGAAAAAGCTGGCAGAGAGGCAGTGCGGATTTTCTCAGGGCCCTGTTCAAAACAGGAGAAGAGCGCCGTCAGTCTGTCAGTTGTGATGATCTGTCCGGCAGCGGCGTACTAGCCCTGCAGGCAGTCCTGAATATCCTTTTCGGGCGTGGTGACGGGCTTGATGGCAAACTGCTCCACCAGGACATTGAGGATATCCGGGCTCACAAAGGCAGGCAGCGTGGGTCCGAGACGGATGTTGCGCACGCCCAGGGCCAGCAGGCTGAGGAGAATGGCCACGGCCTTCTGCTCGTACCAGGAAAGGATGAGGCTCAGGGGCAGCTCGTTCACGGAGCAGTTGCAGGCCCTGGCCAGTTCCAGGGCCAGGGTTACGGCGGCATAGGCGTCGTTGCACTGACCTACGTCAAGGAGCCTCGGGAAGGCACCCAGCATTCCGAGATTCTGGTCAAAGAAGCGGAACTTGCCGCAGGCCAGGGTCAGGATGATGGTGTCCTTGGGAGCCATCTTCACAAAGTCGCTGTAGTAGCTGCGGCCAGGGGCTGCGCCGTCGCAGCCGCCTACAAGGAAGACGTGGCGCAGGGTGCCGGACTTCACGGCCTCCAGCACGGCAGGTGCAGCCGCAAGCAGGGTGGCCCTGCCAAAGCCCGTGAGCACCTTCTTGGCGTCTTCGTCTTCGGCAAAGCCGGGCATGCTCAGAGCCTTGTCAATGACAGCCTTGAAGTTGTGGTCCGTGCAGTGGGTGCAGCCGGGCCACTGCACAACGCCGGTGGTGAAGATCTTGTCCGCATAGCCTGCAGGATTCTGAATGCAGTTGGTGGTGAAGAGCACGGCGCCGGGGAACTCGGGCAGTTCCTTGCGCTGGTTCTGCCAGGCCGTTCCGAAATGGCCGGCCAGGTGGCTGTAGGCCCTGAGTTTCGGATAGGCATGGGCAGGCAGCATTTCGCCGTGGGTGTAGACGCTGATGCCCGTGCCCTCGGTCTGCTTCAGAAGTTCTTCGAGATCCTTGAGATCATGGCCGCTCACAAGGATGCAGTGGCCCTTGCGGTGTCCGAGGCTCACCTCGGTGGGCACAGGATCGCCGTAGGTGGTGGTATTGGCCTTGTCCAGCACTTCCATGGCGCGGATGTTGAGACGGCCGCATTCCAGGGCCAGCCCGAGCCAGGCGCCAAGATCGCGTTCCACGCCGTCGCCGGGGGCAGCGGTGAGCAGCTCGGCTATCTTCAGCACAAGCTCTGAGTCGTGTTCGCCGAGCACGGAAGCGTGGTAGGCGTAGGCAGCCACACCCTTGAGGCCGTAGAGCAGGATCTGCATGGCAGAGCGCACATTGGCATCCTCGCTGAACTGGCCGGGATCGGCGGCCTGAGCCAGAAGCTCGTCGGCAGAGGGGGTGGCTTCGGCACAGGAGCACGCCTTGAGCAGGTCTTCCCTGCACTTCAGGGTGCCTGCCACAAGCTCCTTCAGGGAAGCCTCGTCAAAGTTCACATTGGTCAGGGTGGTAAAGAGACCGCTCAGCAGCAGGTCTTCGGCTTCCCTGGTGGGCAGGCCGGCCTTGGCGGCTTTCTGCAGGGCGGAAGAAAGAAGACGCAGGGCGCTGACAAGGCCATCCTGCAGATGGGCGACGGCATCGGTCTTGCCGCAGACACCGAGTTTTGTGCAGCCGCATCCCTTGGCGGTCTGCTGGCACTGATTGCAGAACATGATGTAATCCTTATGATATGGTTGAAAAAAATCAAGAAAGAGGTTTGATTTCAGAGTTGTTTGCTATGAATTATGAGGACAACTGACGTCCAGAGGTTCAGGGAAGGCACGGTACAAAAACGCCCCGGCACTCTTCAGGACCATGAACAAAGTGTGCTCCTGGCGGGCACATCCGGCCATGGAGCTGCCACGCGAGGACGGCCTCATGTGATCAGATCACGGCTGCGCCTCATGTGGAGGACTCTGTATGGGCACAGTACCCCAAACATGTCAGCCTGTCTGTGACAAATATCCTCTGGACACAACTTTTTCATGACAGGCCTGCCCCTGTCCAGCACTCAGCAGTCCGGCAGTTCAGTGGTGCGGGGAAGCGTGCACATTGTGTCCCGGCCATCTTGTCAGGCAAAGCGTAATAGCGTAGAAATGCAAGCATACTTCTCTCCCCCTTTTTGCTCTCCCGAGGGACATGCCGAAAACCCTGCGCCCTTTCTGGCCAGGAGGACAGCTGCCCCCGATTTCATGCAAGAGGTCCTCTCGTGAAAAACATCTTTCTGTCCCTTTTGTGTCTTCTCTCTCTTGTTCTCTGCCCGGGGACAAGCCAGGCCGAGAAGATCACGACGGACTACTATACTGTCGACATGCCCGACAGCTGGCAGAAACTGCAGGAAAATCTCTCCAATTCCATCTCCATCCACGTCTATGCCACCAAGAGCAGGGACTGCGTCGTCACGACCGTCATTGGCAACAATGGCGGGGCCGATCTCGACACCATCACCAAATGCTTTGCCCAGCAGTACAAGTCCAGGAAGAAGCCTGTCGTCAAGGGAGGCATGGGCTCCTTCACCTTCAAGGACACCGAAAATGAAGACGGATATGCCTATGTCACCATACAGGACTCCCTCTACATGGTCGTCACTGCCTCGGGCAATCTGCGCAAAGCCAGAAACTTTATCAAGGAATTCCAGAGCGACGACTACAAGGATCTCATTCCGACCATGTAATCCCTGACATGCGAACCTGCAGGCAGCACCGGCAAAGGCAGCCCCTGCGACCCCGATGCCCGATCTGCCTCATCCGTCCCTTTCCGCCCCCTTCCCTCAGCAAAGGTCTTTCCCATGCAAGCTGAAATCATCTCTGTCGGTACAGAACTTCTCCTCGGACACACGGTCAATACAGATGCAGCCTTCATAGCCAGGGAACTGGCTGTGCTGGGCATTGATCTGCACAACGTCACAGTCGTCGGCGACAATCCCCAGAGGCTCAGGGAAGCGCTGACCCAAGCCATGAAGCGCAGCCAGCTGGTTCTGACCACCGGTGGCCTCGGGCCGACCATGGACGATCTGACCAAGAAGGCCGTAGCCGATCTGCTGCACCGTCCCATGAAGCTTCATGAGGCAAGCCTTGCCCAGCTCAAGGAATATTTCGGCACAAGGCCTATTGGCTCCAATCAGGAAAGCCAGGCCTACTTCCCCGAAGGGGCCCAGGTCTTTGCCAACAGCATAGGCACTGCACCTGGCTGTGCCATCACGGCAGAGAACGGCACCCTCTTCATGCTCTTCCCCGGACCGCCCCGCGAACTTGAACCCATGTTCCGCAACGAGGCCATGCCCCTGCTGCGCAAGAAGATCGGCGCGAGCATTGTCTCCTTTATGGTGCGCACCTTTGGCCAGGGAGAGGGCGATGCGGCTCTGAAGCTTGGCAAGCTCTGCGCCCAGAGCAATCCCACCGTGGCCACCTATCTCGGCGCCCACGGTGAGGTCTTTGTCCGCGTGACGGCCAAGGGTGAAACCCAGGCCCAGGCCAAGGCCATGGCCCTGCCCACGGTGGCCGAAGTGCGCGAGCGCCTGGGCGATGTGGTCTACGGCGTGGATGTGGAAAGCCTTGAGGAAGTGGTCATCAATATGCTCATCAAGAGAAAGGAAGAAGTGGCCACTGCCGAATCCTGCACAGGCGGCCTGCTCTCCAAGCGCCTTACGGACATTCCGGGCTCCAGCGCCGTTTTTCGCACGGGCCTTGTGACCTATGCGGACATTACCAAGACACGGCTTCTGGGCGTGCCCCAGGAAATGATTGCCCGCTTTGGCGCCGTAAGCCGGGAAGTGGCCTCGGCCATGGCCGAAGGCGTGCGCATGCGCTCTGCCGCAGACTACGGCATCGGCATCACCGGCATTGCCGGCCCTGGCGGCGGCACTCCGCAAAAGCCCGTGGGCACGGTCTGGATTGCCCTTGCCACCAGGAACAAGTGCTATACCACATGTCTCAATCCCACCGGACGCTACGCGGGGCGCAACGTGATCCGTCAGCGCAGTGTGGGCAAGGCTCTCGACATGCTGCGCCGCTGCATGGAAGGAAAGCCCGTGGTTCACGAAGAATAGGGCTCTTTGCTACAGCACTGTCACACTTTTTTCAAATTTTCCTCATTTTTTTGTTGACAGGGCCCTGGTCCAAGCATATAAGGCTTTTCGTTGTTCGCGTTCCCCAATAGCTCAATCGGCAGAGCGGGTGACTGTTAATCACTAGGTTGGCGGTTCAAGTCCGTCTTGGGGAGCCAAAAGAAAATAACAGGCTACTATTACAAGTACTAGCTTACTGTAATAGTAGCCTTTTTTGTATTTGTACCCAAGTCGTACTTTCACCGCACACTGCCCCAAAAAGCCTTGCGCCAAGCAAAGTGTTGGTAAATTTGCTGGTACAGATGGGGGACTCTCATCTCTGTACCAACTGATACCAACAAAAAGGCAATAACTATGGTGGTATCCATTCAGTCATATGCCCACGGAGACAAGAAAAAGCCCTCTTTGTCAAGCGAAAGTTCTGGGTACTCCCAAAACGAATGTAAACCTGACCCCTCTTGCACTTGCAGTTTTTACTGGCAGCCAATCCCGAACTCTGCTACGTAGATCAGCTATGAGGGCATTTGTCGAAGCCACCCTTGCCACGCTCCCAAGCAAGGATCTATGGCCCAATGCCCTTCTGATGCAGTCACGCCATGGATGTAATCGAGACCAAGTTATCTGTTGCGCACATCACACAGGAAATACATTATGCCAGTGCTCAAAATCCTAATAGGTGGAGAACTTTTCTCCGAGATCCGGCGGGGCAACTACTACTATGTCGATAAAACAGGTTTTTTGAACGACTTTCTTCCCTTGTCGGCAAAGGTGAGCCTTATCACGCGTCCAAGACGCTTTGGCAAGACTCTGTTCATGTCCATGCTGGCAGACTTCTTCGACATTGCAAAGGACAGCCGCGAGCTTTTTGCCAGTCTCAAGGTTTCTGCCAACGAAGAGCTATGCAAAGAATGGATGAACCAGTATCCTGTTATCCTCCTTTCCCTGAAGGACATAGACAAACCTACCTATGCCCGTGCTCTGAAAAGATTTCAGGAAGAAATCACGAAATTTTGCAAAAAGCACAAATACCTGCTTTCCTCAGAAAAAGTAGAGAACGAGGACAAGGTACAACTGCAAAAGTTTCTGGATAGAGAGGCAGACGAAGATACTCTTGGGCTTTCTCTGGAACTTCTCATCAATGCCCTGGCCAGCTATCACCAAAAACCTGTCATAGTCTTGATAGACGAATACGATGTCCCTGCAGCAAAGGCGGAAGAAAATGGCTACTACGACGAGATGATACAATTTATGCGGGGATTCCTTTCGTCTGCTCTGAAAACAAATCAGGAAAACCTGATGTTCGCCATTCTTACAGGCTGTCTGCGCATAACCAAGGAAAGTATTTTTACAGGTCTGAACAACCTCAAATGCTACGACATCTCGGACAGCGACTACGCAGATACCTTTGGCTTTACGCAAGACGAAGTGGACACTCTTCTTGCAGACGCTGGCCTCTCCTCCAAAAAAGAAGAGGTCAGAGAATGGTACGATGGATACTGCTTTGGAAAGAATCAGGAAATATACTGTCCCTGGAGTATCCTGAATTACGTGGTCGATAACATGAAGGATCCGCAGCGTGAACCTACGGCCTACTGGCTGAATACAAGCGGTAACGAGCTCGTACAGAGACTCATTGCGCACAATTCCACAGACCTCACTGATAGCATCGATTCCCTGTTGGATGGGAACTTTCTTCCTGCGCATATCAACTACGCCACGAACTACAAAAACCTCACGTCTACTCCGGAAAACATTTGGTCTCTGCTGTACCTCACGGGCTACCTGACCAAAGCTCCGAAAGAGGTGGCAGATGAACTTCTGTTGCCTGGCTCTGGCATGGATATGTTGACTATTCCCAACAAGGAAGTCACCGAGATCTTCAGGGACGAGCTGAAGAAATGGTTCTCTCATCGCCTGACAAGCACACAGCGCACAGATCTCCTTCAAGCCTTCTGGAAGCCTGACGCAGAACTTTTTGCGAAGCTGCTCTCCCAGACGCTCCTTGTCAGTATCAGCATGTATGATTACCGGGAACACTTCTACCACGGCATGTTGACAGGGATGTTTCTCTCCACCAAGGCGCAAACAGTCTCCAATCTTGAGGCAGGCGAAGGGCGTTCGGACATTCTTGTTCGAGACAAGAACCTGGCTGCCGTTATAGAGGTGAAGCGGACTACAGAAGAAAAAGAACTCCCAAGCCTGGTGGAAAAGGGACTGAAGCAGATCATCGACAATCAGTATGACGCCAGATTCAGGGGCAATCCATCTATTCGCACTGTCCTCCACTGGAGCATTGCCTTTTGCAAAAAATCCTGCCTGGCAAAAGCCATCGTCGCCTGTGAACAGTAACGATTATGCCATGAAAGGCCAAAGTATGGAAATTCCGCAAAGATTATACGATAGAATTAAACGAGAAAAGAAAGATTTTAATATGATTGCAGGTTGTTAGCTAGATTTTCGCGGTCCTGTCCTAGGTCCCTGAACTTCCCAAAAATTACCACTCAAGGGCCTGTCGATGGCTTCACAGGCCGAGAATAGCCTTCAGGACCACCTTTTTTTGAGTGGTAAAGGTACCACTCAAAAACTTGCCCTCAAAAAGCAACTGTCAGGCCTAAACCTTGAGAAAAATATTAATAATCTAGATATGTTGTATATGGAGGTGCTGCAGAATAACGGTCAAGAAGTCAATTGAGTGGTACAAAGTGGGAAGTTCAGGAGGTCGTGTTGACAAAATCAAAATCCGACAATGGCAACCGGCATGTGCCGATATAAATGGGGCGTACCAACTTTCATTAGAGCTCACTGTCGCACCATGACCCCGTCTGAAATCAGGCCAGATCAGGGCGACACCTAATTTGTCAACACGCCCTAAAAGTCTTCTCTGATTGATCGGTCATTCAGTATTTCGTAGCAATATGCTACTTTTTTCTGGCACTCGTTTAATTGCAAAAATGCCGCAGGTAAGGCACTCTTTGTAATCACCACAAAACAGAGAGGACCAACCATGCGGCATCAAATTGATACTACCGTCAACAGCTTCAATTGCAAAGAAAATTTGTGAGAGTGGAACCTAAAGGGGGATATTGTCCTCAAATCGTGCATTCGAGATGAGCAAAATGGCGGGTCGTCTCCAGCCGAATCCCCCTTTGAGTTTCACTCTCCTTGATGTGGGTGCGCAGAAGGGTTACCTGCCCCATTGCACCGGCTTTGCACCACTACTGCATGTAGAAGCCTTCCATTGTTCCGCGCATACCGCACCACATCGAGTGATGCTGCACAACTTCAAGGCCGTGCGTAACTACTCAGCTCTATTTTATCATGCAATTCTAGTCTATTAGCGCGAGCATTCAGAAAGGAATATTTTGAGCTGA
>CALVHF010000018.1 GCA_944327295.1 uncultured Desulfovibrio sp.
GGAATACTCACGTGGGGGGTGATGCCCCTGAACACATCTCAGGGTGTGGTAGTAAAATCTACCCGGGAACTCAGGTTGATGAAATTCGAGCTGACGCCACTCTTCGTGGTGTGCCTGCCATTGTTCACAGAAAAAAGCACGTCCCCCCTTCGTGCACGAGGTGCGCACAAGGGGGGACGCGTTTTGGGGACTGTGTTTTGTCTGCTATCTGAGGCCGGCATCAGCCAGGCGCTGCAGATGCCTGTCGTGCAGATCGCGCATCTGATTGCGCAGGTCCACAAGCTCTTGGGCAGTCCGGTTAATGGCCTTGATATCGGGGTTGGCAGCCTGCTCAAGACCGCGCAGTTCGGCGCGCTTCACAAACATTTTGTCGCGCAGGGACTGGGCTTCGTTCCTGAACTCATTTCTGAGCTTGTCGAAGGTCTTCTGCTGTTCAGGGGTGTAGGCCTGGGCGCGCATGCCGTAGCTGCGGGGGCCGTCCGTATCCCAGCAGTAACCGCCCCTGTGCCAGCCGCCACCGCGGTGGTGCCAGCCGTAGCCATCACCGGGGCAGTCATAACCCGGGCCTGCACCGTATCCGGAGCAGGGGCCGCCACGCCAGGCTTCGGCCGAAGAGACTGCGCCACAGAGGAGACCAAGAGCGAGAGCGGGAACAAGAAGAGCCTTTTTGCTGAGTGTCATGGTTGTATCCTTATATATAGAAAGATTGTTTGAGCAAGTACCTTGTGAGGCGTCTTTTTCGGGAGGCTGTGCCTCCTTGCCAAGTTATATAGCATAAAGCGTGCCAAACTTGTTCAGATCTGCCTCATGCGCCTCAATCCATCCTGTTTTTCGTCCGGCCTGCACTTGTCCTCCATGTCTGCGGGACGCACACAGTCGCGTTTTTAGACAGGCTGGGGATGTACGCTGTCTGCCCTGTACAAAAAGAAGACAAGGGGTCCCCAAAGGCACAGTCTGTCTGGCTGTGTCCGGATGGATTGTGTCCCATGCCTGAGTTCTCAGGGCGGGCCTGTCCAGGGGCGCTGCAGAGCGAAAGAGCGGCCCGAAAAAAGCAAGGCGCCCAAAAGCCCTGCCCCGGGCCGCCTTGCCGTCCTGATACCCCAGGGGGAAGACAAAAACTGCTCTTCCCCGCCTTGACAAAAATGCTGGCAGGTTTACATTATGCGCAAATGAGCAAAACAGCTCGGGAGCATCTATGGCCAGACCCAAACACTGCCGCTATGTGGAGCGTGCACCCAATGCCTGCTACTTCAAGCCCTGCGGCATTCCCTTCTATCTGCTGGACGAGGTGCGACTCAGCGTCGAGGGCCTGGAGGCCTTGCGTCTTTCGGATATAGAGGGACTGACTGCCAGCGAGGCCGCCCTCAGGGTCCGGGTGTCCCGGCACTCCTATGGCCGCACCCTGGCCGAGGCCAGAAAGGCTGTGGCAGAGGCCCTGGTCCACGGCAAGGCCCTGCGCATCGAGGGCGGATCCTATGTTTTGCTTCAAAACGGACACAGCTGCTTTCGCAAAAGGAGGCCTGACACTATGATTACAGTTGCCATTTCCAGTGAGGGACCGACCCTGGAAGACATGGTGGATTCCCGCTACGGCCGTGCCGGCGGTTTTCTTCTGGCAAGCTTTGCCGACAACGATTTAAGCAAGGAACCGGAAATTGCCTATCTTGACAACGGCGATGCCCAGATCATGGCCCAGGGTGCCGGCATAGCCACCACGGAACATCTGTGCAACGCCGGTGTCACGGTGGTGCTCAGCGGCTACGTGGGCCCCAAGGCCTTCGAGGCCCTGGAGGCCGCAGGCATCGACGTCTACCAGGACATGGACAACATGACCGTGGGCCAGGCCCTGGACAAGTTCCGCAAGGGCGAGTGCACGAAGGCCTCTGCCGCCAATCACGAAAGCGGCATGCCTCTTTAAGCTTCAGGACGGGGGACCGACATGCGTATTGCCATAGCCAGCGGCAAGGGCGGAGCGGGCAAGACCTCGGTTGCGGCCTCTCTGGGCAGTGTCTGGGCTGCGGGGCACATCATGGCCGACACGGATGTGGAAGCCCCGAACCTGCACCTGTTCCTTGGCCCCGAGATACACACAAGCTCGACCATTGCCCTGCCCATACCCACACAAATCCTGGACTCCTGTACCTCCTGCGGCAAGTGCCACGACATCTGCCGCTACGGAGCCATTGCCAAGTTAGGGGCCAAGCTCAAGATCTTTCCGGACATGTGTCATGCCTGCGGTGGCTGTTTTGCCGTGTGTCCCGAAAACGCCCTGGTGCAGGGCGAGCGGGTCATAGGCGAGCTGCGCGAGGGATCTCTTAAAAACGGCACGCCCTGGATCTCCGGTGCCACGCGCATAGGCGAGGTCATGACGCCGCCCCTTCTCAGGGCCCTCTTCAAACGGCTCTCTTCCATGGAAGAAGCGTATGCCGAAGAAAAGGGCACGCGGCCCGATGTCCTTGTGGACGCGCCTCCAGGGGTCAGCTGTCCTGCGGTCACCGTGGGCAGCCATGTGGACGCCCTGCTCATGGTGGTCGACTCCTCGCCCTTCGGACTGCACGATTTTCAACTTGCCCACGAGGCCTTTGGCAAACTTGGCAAACCCCTGGCCTGTGTTCTCAACAGGGCCGGCATGCCAGGCAACGAGAAAGGCGACGAAACGGTGCGCAGCTACTGCACAGAGCACAATCTGCCCCTGCTCGCGGAGCTCCCCTTTGAACGCGAGGCCGCCCGGGCCTATTCCTCGGGCCAGCTTCTGTCAGACCTCTCGGACTCCTGGAAGGCTCGCTTCCAGAATTTGGCCCAGGCTCTCGGGCAGACGTTTGCACACACGACGTGCGGGAGGCCGGCATGCGCGAAATAGTCATCATCAGCGGCAAGGGCGGCACGGGCAAGACGAGCCTGTGCGCAGCCTTCGCGGCCCTTGCCCGCAACGCGGTGCTCTGCGACCTTGATGTGGACGTTCCTGATCTGCACATTGTACTGAACCCGAAGGATGGCGAAGGCCATGTCTTCATGGGCGGCAACAAGGCACAGGTGCGCAAGGAAGACTGCATTGGCTGCGGCCAGTGCGCAGATCTTTGCCGCTTTGACGCCATCACCATGGACGAGGACAAGGCGCACATCAACGAACTCAACTGCGAAGGGTGCGGCGTGTGCGTCACCCTGTGCCCGCAAAAGGCCCTGGACTTTCCGGCCGCCCGCTGCGGCGACTGGTATGTGGGCGAGACCCGCTTCGGTCCCTTCTTGCACGCCGTCCTGGTTCCTGGCCAGGAAAACTCCGGCAAGCTTGTAACCCTGCTCAAGCGCGAGGCCAGGGAGCTTGCCAGGCAAAGCGGCCGAGATCTCATCCTCTGTGACGGATCGCCCGGCATTGGCTGTCCTGTCATAAGCTCTCTCTCCGGTGCCACCCTGGCCGTGGCCGTGGTGGAGCCAAGCCTCTCGGGCAGCCACGACTTTGACCGTGTGGCCCGAGTCTGTGCCCACTTCAGGGTGCCCATTGGCGTCATTGTCAACAAGGCGGACATCAACCCCGAGGAAACAGCACGGATCATCGCCTACTGCGAGCGCGAAGGCCACACCATCCTTGGCACGGTGCCCTTCTCCTCCGACATCACCAGGGCCACCATTGAAGGAAAGGCCCTGACCGAAATAGACAGCGACCTTGCAGCCTGTCTTGCCCGGATCTGGGAGAAGACAGACGCCCTGGCCGCAAGCAAGGCAAGGGAGCGGCTGCAGCTGCGAGCCTTCAGCAAGACAACGCTTGCCTGATGCCCCGAAAGCCTTTGCAAACCCAGAAAGCCCTGACAAAGCACCCCTGTGCCGGCCGTTGTGCCAGGAGTCTGCTCCCTTCAGGGGCACGACAACACATTTTTCCCCATGGCAGCTGACGCAAAGCCAGCCATTCATTCACCCTTAAAACCATTCAGGAGGTCCGCGAGGGCACTCTCACGAGGGGTACTCTCACGCGGGACAACAATATGAGCACACTTCTTGCAGTTCCTTCCAATATGCCTGGCGGCCTTGACGCCGGCATGGGCATGCACTTTGGCCATTGCGACATCTACACCATCGTCGAGATTGAAGATGGCGCCGTCAAGAACGTCTCCACCCTGGAGAACGTGCCCCATCAGCAGGGCGGCTGCCTGGCTCCCGTGCAGCACCTGGCAAGCCACGGAGTGAAGGCCCTGCTTGCCGGCGGCATGGGCTTCCGTCCGCTCATGGGCTTCAGGCAGGTGGGCATTGATGTCTACTATGCCGGCCAGTTCGCCACTGTGGGCGATGCCGTCAAGGCCTTCCTGGCCGGCCAGCTGCCCGCTTTCTCCGAGCAGTTCACCTGCCACGGCGGCGGCGCCCACTAGACCGGAACAGGCCTCAAGGCCCATCCGGGCCTCTTGAAGGCAGGAATTGATGCGTGCAGCCAGAAAGACAGTGTTTTTTCGGGCTGCCCAGGAAGAAGACGGGGTGCCCGTGCATGGCAGGCAACCGGGCACCCTGCTCCTGTCCTTCAGGGAAGAGCCTTTCAGGTAGGGCCGCACGAACGCGGAGGGGGCACGCCGCCTGTCGGCGCATGTCCCGCAGAAGTTGCACAGAGCCGGGCGTCTGCACGTCTGCATTTGGGCATGAGGCGCGTCCGCGCATTCAGGAGTCACAAGGTGGAACTTTATTATATTGGTACCATGAAGGACAGCTGCCAGCCGGCACTCGATGTCTTTGCAGGCAAGGGCTTTGCTCTTTCGGTCTTTGCCTCCCTTGACGAGGCCTGCGCGGCCCTGCGCACGGCAAAGGAGATGCCCGAACTGATTGTTCTGGACGAGAGCGAAAACCGCGGGGAGTCTGAAGCCATGCGCAAGGCTGTCATGGCCCTGCTCTCCATCAATGCCTTTTCCCATGTCGCAGCCATGACGCACCTTGATGCCGAGGTGTATCATGACGCCATGGAAGGTCTGGGCATGCTCTCGGCTCTGCCCTACCCGGCCACGGCCGAAGCTGGCGAGCATCTTTTGGGCGAGCTTGCAAGCCTGCTTGGCAAGACGCTCTAGCCGTCCTGGCACAAGAAAAACGTGAAGTCCGCACCTCTGCTTTCCAAAGGGGCGCGGACTTTTTTGCGATCCTTTTTTCGAAAAAAGCGCGAGGCGTGCATTCTCACTGGGGACGAAAAGACAATAAACCCTGTAGAAACTATAGGGTTAATACCCTGTGGCAAAAAAAGTGACATTTTTTTCGAGGACGCAAAAGAGGCAGAGACATCGGCAGATGCCGGGTGAAGAAGGTCTGAAGGAGGCTGTGAAGATGTTCTGTGAAGGTGCCGGGCGGAAAGGACGATAAGGACGCAAGGGGCGCAGGGGATGCTGCGCGCATCTCCTGCACCCGCCCCCGCCCCCTGCGGCCAGAATCTCTGTGCCAGTCGGCTGTACAGGGAGCCTTGGGGCGCCTGTGCCTCATAACGTGTATGTATTTGCGGACAAGAGAACAGGCTATGCATGGACATTGCCTGTCATTGCCGGAGAAAACGGGGATCTGGACATGTCAGACAGGAGGAATAGTCACGTAAAATATCGAAAAGAGGACAAAGGCCGGCCTTTTTGAAGTAAGTTCCTATACAATATGGACAATCAGCTTGCGCATGTCCGTGCAATGCATTAGACTGTCTCCCTATTTTGCGTGCAGCCCCCATATGGGCCGCTTCGCATTAGGGAGGTTTCTTTTTTATGGTCAGTTTTTTCCTTTGCCTGGCCTTTCTGATCGTCGGTTATTTCACCTATGGCAAACTGGTGGAAAACATCTTCGGACCCGACGACCGTGAAACTCCGGCTGTCACCATCAACGATGGCGTTGACTACGTGGTGCTTCCCCAGTGGAAGCTCTTCCTGATTCAGCTGCTGAACATCGCCGGCCTTGGCCCCATCTTCGGTGCCTTGCAGGGCGCCCTCTGGGGTCCCGTGGTCTTTTTGTGGATCTGCTTTGGCACCATCTTTGCCGGCGCCGTGCATGACTTCTTCTCCGGCATGGTGAGCGAACGCAACAAGGGCGCTTCCGTGGCCGAAATCACCGGCATCTACCTTGGCCCGGTGATGAAGACCATCATGCGCGTGTTCGCCGTGGTCCTGCTGGTCATGGTCGGCACCGTCTTTGCCGTGGGCCCCGCAGGCCTCATCGTGAAGCTCTGCAGTGAGGCCGGTGCTTCCGGCATCATGCTCAACGCCACCTTCTGGCTCACGGTGGTGCTGATCTACTACTTCCTTGCCACCTTCATTTCCATCGACAAGATCATCGGCAAGATCTACCCCCTGTTCGGCATCTGCCTCATCATCATGGCCGTGGGTGTTGCCGGCGGCATGGTTGTCAGCCCCGAATTCCAGATGCCCGAGCTGTGGGACAACTTCACCAACATGCATCCCAAGGGCACACCCATCTGGGCCTTCATGTTCATCACCGTGGCCTGTGGCGCCATTTCCGGCTTCCATGCCACCCAGTCCCCCCTCATGGCCCGCTGCATGAAGAGCGAGCGTCAGGGCCGCTTCGTGTTCTATGGCGCCATGGTCAGTGAAGGCATCATCGCCCTCATCTGGGCTGCTGCCGGCTGCACCCTCTACGAAGTCACCAATGGCCAGAGCACAGGCCTGCTTGCCAACCTGGCTTCCGGTCAGTCCGCAGCCATCTATGACGTCTGCAGCCAGACCATGGGCGGCATCGGCGTTGCCCTGGCCATGCTGGGCGTCATTGCCTGCCCCATCACCTCCGGTGACACGGCCTTCCGTTCTGCCCGACTGGTTCTGGCCGACTGGTTCAACATCCCCCAGGCAAGCTACAAGAACCGTCTGATGCTCTGTGTGCCCCTGCTGCTCGCCGGTGCCTTCATCAGCCAGCTCGACTACACCATTGTCTGGCGCTACTTCAGCTGGACCAACCAGACCCTGGCCATGATCGTGCTGTGGATGGCCTCCATGTACCTCTTCCTTGAGAAGAAGAACTTCTGGCTCACCGCTGTGCCTGCTACCTTCATGAGCGCCGTGTCCAGCACCTACTTCTGCATGGCCCCCGAATGCCTGGGCCTTGTGGTCAAGCTGCCTGTCTCGGTTGCCTACATCATCGGCATTGTCGTGGCCATTCTCTTCCTTTCGCTCTTCCTGCGTGCGACCAAGAAGGCCCGCGCCTAGCAGTCAGCCCTTCTTCTCGCAAAGCTTTGGGCCGCCGTTTCGGCGGCCCTTTCCTTTTTTGCCACCGCACGCTACAAGGAAACACATCCTGTACGCTCTCATTTCCGGTTCCAGCACACGCCCCTGGGGCCGGACACAAGAACAAGGAACAGCCATGCTCTATTTCAAACCCGCACTGCTCGGTTCACACGGCCTTGATGACAGGACGCTGAAGGAAGACAAGACGTCCTGCCTCAGATTCGGTCCCTGTGGTGTTGGCACAAAGGCCCTGTACCTGAACAGCTTCTTCCTGGATCGCCGCTTCTACATTCCCGCGAGCCGTGTGCAGCGTGCCTACAAGCGCGTGGCCTTGAGCAAGGGCGCCTACACGCGCAAGGGCATCTTCGGCGCCATTCCCTATCTGGTGGTGGAGTACGATCACGGGCAGAGCATACAGTGCACCTTCAAGCACGAAGAGCATGTGGATGCCATGCTGGCCGAGATACAGCGCCGCTTCCCCGACATTGTGACCATCTCCGAGGCTGCGGCCAGAAAGCTTGCCGAGGCCAGGGCTGCGGAAGAGGCCCGCTATGTCAAAAACCTCTCGAAAAAGGCCGAAGAAAGCCTGGAGACCCTGCGCAAGGCTCTGGACTTTTTGAACAGACGCCCCGATCTGGCCACGCGCCTTGCCGCGGACAGCAAGGCCCTGCGCGTGAACAGGCTCACCAATCCCATGCACAAGTGGGCAGCCCTTGCCATCTTCTGCATGGCCGTGGTGGCAGCAATCTATGGAGTCTCTACTTGGTATCACGGCACGGGCGAATACGGCATGCACATCACCCTGGTGGGCTTTGCCCTGATCTTCTTCTTTTCAAGCCTCAATGTGCTGCCTACGGCCCGCAACAACCGCAAGGCCCTGACCGAGCGGCTGGAGAAGACGCGCAGCGACGTGCAAGACTACATAGACAGCGTTCCTGATTTTCCCCTGCCTGCCCGCTACGCGCATCCGGCCACCCTGACACGCATGATCCGCTCCATCCGCGAGGGGCGCTCGCAAACCATTGCCGAGGCCTATGAGGACATGAAGAAGGTTTTGAAGTCCATCAACTCAAGCGTCACCGTGACCCAGACCGAATACGACGAGATTGTGGCCATCAAGCCCATGTTTTTGCTCGAAGACTACAAGTAGGTCCGACTTGCACATTTTGGCTGTCCGCAAGGTGTTGCGGACAGCCAAAAGGAAGAGTGTCCCCCGCATGCCTGTCCAGGGCGCCAAGGGCGGACACTCTTTCTTTTTTGTCCCCAAACCGGTATGGGCCCTGTCGGGCTTCTCCGGAACTGCCTCAGGATGCAGGCTCTCAGGCAGCCTGTTCTTCCAGAAGCCTGCGCAGGGACTTGCGCATCTCCCAGGGCGCAAAGCGCAGGGCATCGGCATTGGCGAGCACGGCCTGCCGGCACAGGTCCTCATCCTTGTACTGTTCCGGCACAAAGGCCAGGGCCATGCTGTTGCTGGCAACGGCCAGCCGGCACAGCTCCAGCGTCCTGCGCTCCTCCAGGATCCACTCCAGGGCCTCGCCATTGTTCTGCACGGCCGTGCGGCAGAGTTCCTCGTCCTTGAGGCGCAGGGGCACTTCGCGCAGAGCCAGTCCATTGGCCTGCACGGCAGCAAGGCAGAGTTCCCTGTCGCACAGGCGCTCCGGGACATGGGCCAGGGCCATGCCGTCGCTTTTCACGGCAGCAAGGCACATCTCCCTGTCGCGCAGCCCCAGAGGCACGTCCCGCAGGACCCAGCCCCTCTGCTCCACGGCAAGCCGGCAGAGTTCCCTTGTGCGCAGCATGAAGGGGATTTCGTCCAGGCCGGCCTTGTTCAGGCGCAGAGCTTCCCGGTACAGTTCGTCCGTACGCAGTTCCTGGGGAATGGAATGGAAGGCCATCCAGCCATTCTGCAAACCAATCAACAGCCATTCTCGTATATCCATGGGTCAGCTCCTTGCACAGTCAGTTTTGGGAACGGCTCGGATTCAGTCTTCCATGGCCGCCTTTCATGGTCACTCTTCCTGCTCTGGGGAGGTGGTGCCAGAGCGGCAGACAGCCGGTCTTTGTTCAGGGGACTTATTTGCGCGCATACTGCGGCAGGCCTAGCTGCAGCCTGATGTGGCGCCTGTCGTTTTCATCGGGGGCAAAGGGATAGTTGCGGGTGCCAGGTCCAGGCCGCCAGTTGGCATAGGGCCTGTTGCAGGCCACTTCGCCGTCACGGCCCGTGCAGCCTGAGGTGCGGAAGGCAGAACCATTGTCCAGAAGCTCGTTGATCAGGCTGTCCGGCAGGCCGTAGCCACTGATCTGTCCTGTTTCGGCAAAGTCGAACTGCCCGGCCCGGCCAAGGTCGTTGTCAATGATCCAGCGGGCCAGCTGTATGCGCCGGTACTGATCAAGCGGCGGAGCCGGCCTGTCGGCAAGCAGGGAACCCGCTTCCGGGAAGAAGGAAAAGAGGTGGGTAAAGCCGCCCATGTCCCGCACCCGCTGCATGGCACTGGCCATCTCCTGCTCCGTTTCGCCCATACCGACCATGAAGTGGGAGCCGGCCATGCCGCGACCAAAGATTTCCAGGCTCTCGGCAAGACAGTCCCAGTAGCGCTGCCAGACGTGGGGACCGTGCACACCCCGGCCCCGGTATCTGTCGAAGAGCTCTGGGGTGGCCATGTCAATGGCCACGCCAATCTTGTCCACGCCGGCGTCCTTGAAGGCTTGCAGATGCTCCCTTGTGACAATGGTGGGTGCCACCAGCACGGAAATGGGAATGTCCACGGCCTCGCGCAGGGTGCGGCTGATGGACACGGTGTCTGCCAGGGCCCGCCTGTTGGTGAGCATGGAGATGCAGATGCGCTTCACCCGTTCCTTTTTGTTCACAATGGCCTGTGCCACGTCCTCCAGCCTGAGGGCAGGCCAGCTCACGCGAATGAAGCTCTTGCCGCTCTCGCGCTTGGGAGAAAGGCCGCAGTAGGCGCAGCGTCCGGCGCAGGACGACTTGTAGGTCAGAAGCAGGTTGATGCAGTAGAGACAGGCATTGCGGTAGAAGCTGCCGGGTGCAAAGTCCAGGGTCATGGCTGCGGCCAGACTCATGCGCACAACGTCGGGGCTTTCCTCTTCCCTGTCCAGGGTCTGCGCACTGCCTGCGGAAACTGGGGGCATATTGGTCATAGCTACCTCGCAAAGATGGTGAAAGCGGATGTTCGGACGCATGCTGACTGATGCGGCCCGGTGCTGTTCTGAGGACGAGCCCGATTGCGTCTCTGCCTGCCGTTCGCAACAGGCCTGTTCGGGAGCACGTTTTGGCCTGTCCCGAGTCTCTGTCTGACATCCGTGCCTGACGTCCCCTTTTTTCGGATTACAGGCAGGGATCTGCGAGAGGCATGGGATCCACGGAATCCACGGAACAGCATGTTGCCTGGAAGGTGCAGGTGACGCCAAGTTCGCGGGCCAGATCCAGGCATTCCTCGGACGGCAGGGCCATGCGGTTGAAGCCGCACAGCAGGGCCAGCTGCTCCAGGGCCACGGCGTCGCGCCTTGTGCGGGCGCAGCCAAGGCTCACAATGGTGTCGGGCAGCTCTTCCCGCACCCTGGCAAAGAGCGGCAGAAGATCCGCTGGTCCAGGCGGCGCGACCTTTGCCATGGCCGTGCCAGGCAGGTTCATGAGCACAACCAGCACCAGCACCCTTGGCCTGTAGCGGGCAATAAGGCTCAGGGCCCGGTCTTCGCCAAGAAGTTGTCCAAAGTGCAGGCCTGCCACAATGTGCGGCACCACCTCAAGACCTGCCAGGGCAAGGGCCTCAAGACTTTCCTCAAGAAGCCGTGATCCTTCTTTCAGGCCGTAGACGGCCTCGTAGGTGGCAGGGGATCCGATGACATCGATGAGGGCCTGGGCAACGCCTGTGCCTGCCAGGGCCCGGGCTGTTGCCCGGTCAACGAGGCCGCAGTGCACGCTGACATGAAGGCGTGTTTCCCGGCACACCTGGGCAATGGCAGGAAGATACCTGTCCCAGGGCAGTCGTCCCTGGCCGTCGCACCCGCCTGTGAGCAGCACGCCAAGGGCGCCCTTCTCCTCAAGCCTTCGGCAGAGGTCGGGCAGTTTGCCCGGGTCGCTGGCATCGGGCATGGTGCGCAGGAGACTGGCGTCGCAGTGGGCACAGTGCTGATCGCAGCGATGGCCTGTGAGGGAGAGGGCCGGATACCTGCCCCGTTTCCCGTTGACCACGAACATGCCGGGCAGATAGCAGGCAAGGGTTTTGCCGTGGCGGGCCCAGGAGGCCAGGCGCAAAGAGGACAGACGGGCCAGGCAAGCCGGATCAAGGCCCTGAAGCCGGTTGTCCAGGGAAGCCCAGGCCGGCTGGACTCCCTGACCGTCAGCGAAGGGCTGCGGGAGGAGCATCTCAGGCCGCATAGTATTCCCTGTTGCCTATCCAGAAGGAGCGGATGACCGTGTCCAGGGGACCGGCATGGGCTTCCCAGGCAAGCCGGCGCCGACGGGCATGAGCCAGCACGTCACCGTAGAAGTCCTGCCATTCCTCGGCATAGCCTTGCAGGTTCTCAAGAGAGCCCTGCCCTGCGGCCTGGGCCGCCCAGCGGCCGGCCATTGAGCCGGCCAGCACGGCCTGGGCAATGCCTGCCCCGGTAATGGGATGGGTGTGGCCTGCGGCATCGCCGGCCAGCAGGATGGATCCCTGCACGCAGGGCCGCTCCTCCACAGGGATCCAGCCGCCCGTGAGACGTGGCTTTGCGCCCTGTGCCGGGCGCTCGATAAGGCCCTCGCTGCACAGCTGATCCACCACATGCCCAAGCTTGCGGTACAGGGAAGCCTGATCCTTCCTGTTGACGCAGCCAAGGCCTACATTGGCCATGTTCCCCCTGGGAAAGAGCCAGGCGTAGCCGGCGCACAAGTCCTCGTCAAAATAGACACGGGTGTGATCAAGAGGTTCCTTCAGGGGCAGGCGCAGCTGCAGGGCCGGCAAAAGCGCGCGCTGTCCCTTGTCCGCAAAGGCCGCCACCCTGGAGAGGGGGCCGTCTGCGCCAATGATGACCTCGGCCTGCACTCTTGCTTTTCGCCCGTCTGGCAGGGCCACACGGGCCGTGTGTTCGTTGTCCAGACCAAGCAGGACGTGCTCTGTCAGAATGTGTGCTCCCTCTGTTCGTGCAGCTTCGGCCAGGGCCTGATCCAGGGCGTCCCTGCGTACAATATAGCCTGGAGCGGCCAGGTCCTGAATGCAGGCGCCGTGCAGATAGGCGCGCATGGAGGCTGTTTTCTGCACCGCATAGGTGCTGACAGGCACGGGGATCTGCCCAGCCAGCTGGGCGGGAATGTACTCGGCACAGCGCACGGGCACGCCAATGGTTTGGCGGCGCTCCAGCACAAGCACCTTTGCGCCTGCCTGTGCAGCGGCCCGGGCGGCACAAGAGCCGGCGGGTCCTGCGCCGCAGACAAGAATGTCACAGCGCATGGTCTCAAGCTGTGCCATGACGTCCCTCCCTTGCCTTGTCGGCAGCGGCCAGAATGGCGCGTACCAGATCCATGTTCAGGTGGGTCTGCCGATCATAGCTGCCCTTGTAGGCAGCCCGCTCTTCGCCCAATTCGTAGCAGGTGGTGTCTTCGATATCGAGCAGGATGCCGGGCAGCCCAATGGCGGCAAAGTCCTCGGCATGCTTGACAAAGAACTGCTGGCAGCAGCAGCCCGCAAAGGCCCGGCAGCCCCGAGCCTTAAGGCGGACGAGCTCTTCTTGCAGATGCTCGAAATTGGTGATGCACACCAGGGCAAGCCCGCGCTCTTCGCCCATCTGCCAGGCCGAACCCACGGAGCACAGGCCGCAGGCCGTGCAGTAGTCCTCGTGGCGCAGGGCACAGGTTTTGTCCTTGGCGCAGTAGGGAAGCAGCAGGGCATCAATGCCCAGGGCCAGCACCTCGGTAAAGCTTGCGCAGGTGGTATTGATGCGGTTGCACCACTCAAGGGGAATGCCGGCTTTTGCTATGTCCACCTTGGCCAGTGCCATGGCCAGGGGCTGTATGATGTCTTCAGGCCCCATGTCGGGGATGTGGATGCGGCCGGAGGCAAAGAAGTCGCGCACAAGCGTGTACAGATCCTCTGCCACAATCTTCTTGCCGCGCAGGACGCTTTCGAGATCGTAGAGGGCACGGCCCGGGAAGGAGAGAAAATCGCCGGTAATAAAAAGATCTTTCAAGGTATTGCGCACGAGATCCACTTGCAGGGTGATGCGCACAAGGCCATAGGGCGACTTGCGGGCGGCCTGCACCACTTCCGTGCGCGAACGCGAAGGCCGTACCATGTCGATCCATTCCTGCGACTGAAAATGGGGGAGCTTTTCAGCCAGCAGATCCTCTTCCTCTGCCGTCAGGCCTCCTGGCACAAAGTCCACACCAAGGTCTTCGGCAAAGGCCTCCACCAGGCGGGCCTTCACAAGCTCGCAGTCGGGACTTTTCCCAAGCTCCCAGGCAAGACAGGTCACGCGCTTGCGCACGGACTCTATTTCCTTGTCCTTGAGCTTTTCCACGGGAATGCGCAGGCACTTGAGCATGGTCTCCACGTCAAAGTCCATGAGCAGCGTGCCCTGGAAGAGAAAGGCCGCGTCCGAGTCCGTGCCGCCTGTGCCGGAAATCTTGCGGCCGGCCACTTCTATGTCGTTGCGCGGTCGGAAGGAGGCGTCCACGCCCATGTTCTGCAGGGCGGCAATGGTCGGCTGGCACAGACGCCTGAAGAGGGCTGTGTTGGGGACAGTGACGCCAAAGACGGCCTTGTCGCAGATGAGCTCCCAACCAAGCTGGCTCTCGTCAAAGAGCAGGCCGCCGCCGCCGGTAATGCGCCGGTTGATGTCTATGCCATGGGCCTGGCAGTAGTCCGTGCGGACCTCTTCCTGCACGGACTGATGAAAGCCCAGCAGGACCGTGGCCGGACGAAAGCGCAAGAAGCGCAGGGTATTGGTGCTGTGCCCCTGACCGCGCAGCTCCACGAGCACGGCATCAAGAGCCATGTTCTCGGCTGCCGTCAGAGGCGGCAGATCCAGCAGACGCCATTGTGTGTGCATGCCAGGCCTCCCTTGTTGTTTCGTCCTGAACGTCTTGCCTGTCCGCCGGCCATCCGGCCTTGCGGATACGAAGTGCCCCTTCTGCCCCGGAAACCGTCAGAAAGCGCCTGCCTCGTCTGGTCCTTCGGAGGCAGAAGGGGACAGGTCTCACTGTGCTGCCCGGGCCTCGGCCTTTGGCTTGTCCTCAGGCTTGGGGGCCTTCGGCTGTGCCAGGGCTTTGGCCACCATCTGGGTCAGGTCCAGCACCTCCAGGCCGAGCTTGTTGCGGCGCACATAGGTGGTCATGGTGCGCACGCACTGCTGGCAGGTGGTGACAATGGTGGAGGCACCGGTTGCCTGGGCTTCTTCCACCTTGCGCCGGGCCATGGCTGTGGACAGGGCGGGATCGATCATCTCGAGGTTGCCGCCTCCACCGCAGCAGAGGCTGTGCCTGCCGTGATGGGCCATCTCCACAAGCTTCACGCCTGGCAGGGCGGACAGGATTGCCCGCGGTTCGTCAAAGACCCTGCTGCCGCGGCCAAGGTCGCAGGGGTCGTGGTAGGTGACAAGCAGAGGCTCGCTGTCTTCTGCCTGTTCTTCGAAGGTGAGGGCCTTGTCGCGCACAAGGTCGGCCACAAGCTCGCTTGCGTGGACAAGTCTGATGTCGTCAAGATCCGCCTCCCTTGTGTAGACCTCCTTCCAGATCTGCAGGCAGGAGGGGCAAGTAAAGACGACGGTGCTCGCCTTGCGGCGCTTCACTTCGGCCACATTGTGGGCAATGATTTCGGCCAGGGCGTCCGGCTGGCCGGAGCCAAGCAGCGGGAAGCCGCAGCACCACTCGTCGGCGCCCATGATGGTGAAGTCGGATCCGGCATTGACCAGGATCTGCACAAGGGCCATGGGAATCTTCTGGGCCAGGGGGAAGTAGGCCCCCACGCAGCCCGTGAAGTAGACGATGTCCGCCTGCCTGCGCACCAGATTGCGCGGCGCCTTGCGCATGTTGTCGAGCCAGTCCGCCCGCTCGTCGTTGTCCTCGTCAAAGACGTTGTGACTGCCTTCGAGATTGGCCCGGATGGCCCTGGTCTTGGCCGGGGCATGGCCTGTCCCGGCCAGTTCCCTGCGCACATCGAGCCACAGGTCCTTCAGGGGCAGGCCAACAGGGCAGATTTCCTGGCAATCTCCGCACAGCGAGCAGCGGAAGACCGACGTGCCGTATTCGTCCAGCCGTGCCGCATCCACTCTGGGCGCAGCGCCAAAGGTTTCCAGCAGATTCTGCCAGAAGCCGTTTTGATCACGCAGAAGGCGCTTCAGGCCAGCCAGACGCATCTGGGCAGAGAGCCCGGCGTCTCCTGCGGCAGCCACTGCCGGGCAGACATCCAGGCACTGGCCGCATTGCGTACAGGCATCCAGGGCCAGACGCTGAGAGAAACTGAAGGCTGATGCACGCATGGGCTAATCCTTTGCAAACTTGGCTTTGTCCTCCTGCAGCCAGGGTTCCAGCACCTCGCGTCCGCCATGCTTGAGCTCGTCGAGCTGACTCATGTCGTCGGCCTTGATGCGGTACATCCAGCCCTGACCGTAGCAGTCGCTGTTGATGAGTTCGGGGTTTTCTTCCAGTTCCTCGTTGACGGCACTGATTTCGCCGTCAACAGGGCTGTAGACCGTGCCCAGCCATTTGCCGGATTCGACCTTGGCAAATTTCTTGCCGGCACTCACGGCCTTGCCTTCGTAAGGCAGCTGCACAAAGACGATCTGGCCGGCCAGCTTGATGGCAAAGTCGTCCATGCCGACCACCAGCTCGTCGCCTTCCTTGCGGAACCAGAAGTGGTGTTCATCGTAGTAGAGATCTTCGGGCATGTTGTAGCCGAGAATTTCCATGGCTGTCGCTCTCCTTGGAGGTTGAATGAAATGGTTGCATGAAATGGTGGAACAACGCTTGAACAAAACGGTTGTCTGCGCGGGAGCCGGGGCGCAGGGAAGCGTGCCCTGCGCCCTTTGCACTCCCGAACCCTACTTGCGCTGCAGGGCCTGGACAATGAGGAAGATGGGGGCCGTCACCACGTGGCGCAGACGCGTGAAGGGGATGCAGGCCACGGTCACGGCAGTCACGATGGCGTGCAGGTACCAGAGCGTGCCGTAGAGGCTGGCCAGGCTTTCTGCACCAAGGGGCAGGAAGAGTTGGGCAAGGAACGCTCCTGCGAAGGAGGGACCGGCCTCGCTTCCCAGAGCCTGCATGTCCAGGGCAATGCGTGCCCCTTCCAGGACAAAGCCCGTGAGGGTGAGGGCCAGAAGCAGGATGAGCACCAGCCATTCGGGCTTGGGCGCATTGTCAGGTCTCGGAGCACGGGAGCGCACGTATTCCTGCCAGAGGGCCAGCACAAGACCTGTCAGCAGAAGCAGCCCGAAGGTGTCATTGACGAGAGCCGTGAGGGGCCAGTCCTTGTCCAGCATGAGCCAGGGCCAGGCAGCCTTCGGGGCCAGCCAGGCGCCAAGGCTGGCAATGAGGCCGTAGCCTGCGCGCACCACGAAGGGGAAGAAGATGAGGGCATGGATGACCCAGCGCAGCCTGTTCTCGCGCCAGAGTCTGGCCTGCAGGACAATGTCGCCAAGGACTTGGGCCACAAGCTTCAAGCCCTTGGGCCCGTGTTCATGCCGGGTCTTTGCGGCAGCGTTTTCTGTGCTGTCACGGCGCTCTTGTCGGCCAGAGCTGGCGGCAAGGGGGCGGGCCGTCCACAGCCAGATGAGGGCCAGGCCCGCAAAGCCCAGGAGGAAGACGCCAAGGCCGAGTTGCGAGGGGGTATCCTGGACTGTGAAGGTGGCGGCATGGCAGGCCGCGCAGAGCACGCTCTTGGGCGGCAGCACGCTGCTCGCGGCAAGGACGGCGCCCTTCGGCTCTTCTGTATGGCAGCGCACGCAGGAAGCGGTGCCGGCCGGCAGGTCAAAGGTGTGCACAAGGTCCGCGTTCACGGCTGTGGCGATCACCTGGCCGTCTGCAGCCACGGGCTGCATACCGGCCGAATGGCAGCTTGTGCAGGAAACCCTTGAGTGGGCATCATGGATGACGCTTTCCGTATGGCGCACATGGCAGGAGAGGCAGTTGACCTTCTCCTGCGGTGTGTGCGGGTAGGCGGCCGCATTCGTGTGGCAGGTCAGGCAGCTGGTCGTCTGATGGGTGGGGGTGCTGCCCGTCTCGTGACAGGCCAGGCAGAGCTTGGGCTGCACGGACGTTGTGGCAGCCTTTGTTCCGTGGCAGGAGAGACAGGTCAGGCTGTCTTCGCCGATCTCGCGGGCCACAGCTGCTGCAGCCGTCTTGTCTGGTCCGTGGGGGTCATGACAGGCAGCGCAGCGATTCATGGCCGTGCCGGCAGGAACGGGCTTGCCGGCATGCAGGCCCTGCCCCAGCTCCTCTTCCACGTCCGGGTGACAGGAGAAGCAGGTGGCCGGGTCAAAGGGTGTGGGGCCTTCCTTGAAGACGCCGTCCGGGAGGGGGTGTTCCTCCGTGGTCATGGCCTCGTGGCAGACCGGGCAGCCCTGGTCGGCGTGCGCGGAACGCGCAAAGCGCTCTTCATCGATAAGCCAGGATTTGGCCCGGGTCTGGTCCTGGCCCTGAGCCTGGACCGGAGCGGACAGGGACAGACAGGCAAGCACAAGGAAAAGACCTGTCAGGACAGCCAGGCAGGCAGGGTCCGAAAAAATGTGTCTCTGCGTTCTCATATCCTTTCTCGACAGTCTGTCTGCTTCCGCTGCAGGGCCTTTGTACCTGCAGCAGGGAAGTACAGCGCTGTCCCTCCCATTGTTGCGTCTGTTGCGCATGTTGCTTGTGTTGCGGTGGTGAGAGCCTTTGTTCCTGTTGCCCTGTTGTGCGTGTGGCAAGGCAGCCCTGCGGCTCACAGGGCCTTTTCCAGCATGGCCGCAGCCCGGTAGGAGCTGCGCACCAGGGGGCCCGAGGCCACATCCAGAAAGCCCATGTCCAGGGCCACGGCCTTCCAGTGGGCAAATTCGTCCGGGGCCAGGTAGCGGACCATGGGCACGTGGTGCGTGGAGGGCGCGAGGTACTGGCCAAGGGTGAGATAGCGGCAGCCGTGGTCGTGCAAATCCCGCAGGGTCTGCACAATTTCCTCCCAGGTTTCGCCAAGACCCAGCATGAGGCCTGACTTGACGCGCAGGCCCTGCTCTGCGGCCATCTCAAGAACGTTCAGGGAGCAGTCGTAGTCGGCCTTCGGGCGCACCTGCACAAAGATGCGGCGCACGGCCTCGATATTGTGGTTGAACATGTCAGGGCCGGCCTCGCAGACGGCAAGGACGCTCTCCCGCCTTCCCTGGAAGTCCGGCACCAGCAGCTCTATGTGCGTGCCTGGGGAAGTGGTTCGTATGGCCTGCACGATGCGGGCAAAGTGTTCGGCTCCGCCGTCCGGCAGATCGTCCCTGGTCACCGAGGTGATGACGGCCGTGGAGAGCCGGAGCCTGGCCACAGCCTCGGCCACACGCCGGGGTTCCTCCGGATCCAGAGGCCTTGGCTGCCCCTTGTGCACGGCGCAGTAGCGGCAGGCACGGGTGCAGATGTCGCCCATGACCAGGAAGGTGGAGGTGCCCCTGGCAAAGCATTCCTGGCGGTTGGGACAGTGCGCTTCCTGGCAGACCGTATGAAGGGACAAATCGTCCATGAGATGGGCCACGCCTGCCACCTGTTCGGCAGAAGGCAGCCTGCGCACAAGCCAGGAGGGGTGGTGATCAAGGCGCTCCGGTTCGGCCGTAAAGCCAAAGACGCGCAAAAAATGCTCCACAAAGACAGGGCGGACCTCTTCGACCGTAATGGGGCGGCCAAGCTCCTTTTCCAGGGAGGTCATGCGCTCTGTCGGGTTGCCACAAGGAGAGATGAGGGAAAAGGGCGTCAGATCCAGGCAGACATTGAGGGCAATGCCATGGTAGCTCACCCACTTGCGCACGGCCATGCCGATGCTGGCCACCTTGGCTCCGTTGATCCACAGGCCCGGTCCGTGCAGGGAACGCTCGCAGGCAAGGCCAAAGTGCTCGACCGTGGCGCAGAGCACGTCGAGCAAACGCTCCATGTAGGCATGCAGATCCCTGTCCTGCAGATGGAGGATGGGGTAGGCCACGAGCTGTCCCGGGCCGTGATAGGTGGCCATGCCACCCCGCTCGACCCAGAAAAGCTCTATGCCCTGCCCTGCCAGTTGCGCCTCGCTCACGTAGAGGTGTTCGGGCAGCCCGCCGCGCCCCATGGTGACCACGGGTGTGTGCTCAAGCAGCAGAAGGGTGTCGCTTACCTCTTCTGCGAGCACGGAGTCGTGGCGCAGCTTCTGAAACTGCCAGGCATGGGCGTAGGAAATGCGCCCGAGATCCAGCAACTGCAGGGGACGGGCACCGGCTGTGACACGGCTTGTGCCCTGAAGGGACGCTGTGTGCTCGTGCATGGCAGGCTCCTTGGGGGGATGGTGGTTGCGGGACAGGTCCATGGGAAGCCGTACGGAGGCCTCCTTGCAACAAGGGGCCTTCTCTTTGGGGTCGAGAACGCCCGCAGGACCTCTCCCTGAAACAGCAGAAAGAACGGTTGCTGAAACGGGTCCGGTCCGTTTCCGGCGGCTCCCATGCTGCCCCTATGCGGCCCCTGTGAGGGGGTGCAGGGAGCGGCGTGCAGGGAGCCACCGGACAACCACCGGGAGAGAGCACGAAAAAGGGAGGTCGTGTGCGAGAGGGCCTGATGTCTAGCCGCGCCTGGGCAGATAGAGGGCCCAGCCTTCGGTGTCGCGGAAGGCGTCCACCACGGTCTCGCAGAAGGCCGGGTGCACCCTGAAGCCCTTGGCAAATTCGTGCACCGTGCATTCAAGCTGCATGGCCAGCACAGCCTCGCCTATCAGTTCCGAGGCCTGGCTGCCCACAATGTGCACGCCAAGGATTTCGCCTGTGCCGGCATCGGCCACCACCTTGACGGCGCCGTCCACTTCGCCGCGCAGCATGGCGTAGCCGTTGATGGCATAGGGGAAGGAGCCCACTTCCACTTCGCGGCCCTGACGCTCGGCCTGTTCTTCGGAAAGGCCCACGCTGCCCATCTGCACAAGGCCCCAGATGGCACGGGAGACCAGGGACTGGTTGAAGACGGACGGCTTGCCCATGGCGTTTTCGGCAGCGCAGATGGCCATGGCCGAAGCCACATGGCTGAGCATCCAGCCGCCGGTGCAGTCGCCAATGGCGTAGATGCCGGCAATGGAGGTTGCGCAGTGCTCGTCCACACGGATGCCGCCGTCTTCCCTGAGGGCCACGCCCAGGGCTTCCAGACCAAAGCCCGTGGCAACAGGGGCACGCAGGGACCAGAGCACCTTGTCCACAGTGACGGTTTCTTCCTTCTTCTTGCTCTTGAGAAGGCAGGCACCGTTTTCCACGCGATCAAGGGTGCAGCGAGGCATGATCTTCACGCCGCGCTCGCGTAAGGCGGAGGCCAGGCGCTGGGCGCTGTCCTGATCCTCGTCGGGCAGGATGCGGGGGCCGGGCACGGCATAGGTCACCTTGCAGCCCAGGATGGCCAGGAGCATGGCGCATTCCACGCCAATGGGGCCGGGATCGGTGACAAGCACGGAGCCGGGCACTTCACTCATGCCCAGGAGCTCGTCTGTGGTGAGCACAAGGCCTTCGGCGCCGGGAATGGTGCAGGGAGCAAGTGTGCTTCCCGTGGCAATGATGATGTTTTTGCCTTCAAGAACCTTGTCGCCCACGCGCACCGTGTGCGCGGATTCGACCGTGCCCCGGCCCATGACCACTTCAATGCCGTTGTTGGCAAGCAGAGCCGTCATGCCCATGGCAATTTCATTGGAGACGCCTTCCTTGCGGGCCACCACGGCCGCGCAGTCCAGGCCCTGGACGTCGAGCTTGAGGCCGAAGTCGCCGGCCTTTCGGGCCTGTTCCATCAGGGACGCGGTACGCAGCCAGATCTTGCTCGGAATGCAGCCGCGCAGGACGCAGGTGCCGCCCATGGCGGATTCTTCCACCAGAACCACGCTGCCCTTGAGCTGGGCCGCACGTATGGCTGCCGCATATCCGCCAGGTCCACCACCCAGTACGATGACGTCATACATCTTTGCTTCTCCTCACCTGAAAGGCCGAGGCTTCAGGCGTCATTCCCGGGAGGAAAGTCCCGGGAAGAAAGTTTTGTGAAGAATAGTTGTTGCGCTTGCCGATTGTGCGGGAGACTGTCCCGACAGGCTGGATGGCAGGTCTAGAAGACCAGCAGCAGCGGATTGTCCGCGGCAGCCACCAGGGCGTCCATGAAGGCGCAGGCCTCGGCGTCTGTCACCAGACGGGCGTCGTAGCCCAGAGTCACGTCGCAGGCCTCGCGCAGGGTCAGGGAGCCATTGCAGGAGACAGCCCGCTGCACGGGAGCGCCAAGGACCAGGCCTGCCGCCTGTCCGGCACCAAGGGCGGGGGTTGCGCGCTCCACCCTGCTGCCCGCATAGCTTGTCAGGACAAAGGTGGACGATCCTGCGCCGGCGGCCTGTCTGTCGGAAGCCAGGGCCAGAAGGCCCTTGCCCTGGGCGTCGGACAGGAGAGCCTCGCTGCCGGCAGGCATGGTGCGCAGGGCAAGCTGCACGGAGCGTTCGCGCACCAGGCGGCCGTTGCCGTAGACGGCGTTGAGGGCCGGATGGGCTGCCAGGGTGCGTGCCGCAACCAGAGCCATAAGAAGGCCCAGGTCGAGCGCGGCAGCCGCCTTCTTGTACTGGGCGCCCAAGCGCTTCATGTCGCCAAGGAGCTGCTGGCAGGCAGTCACGTCCACAGTGGCCGAGAGGGTGCGCACAGGCGAAGCGCCGCTGCACTCGTCAAGGACCATCTCGCGCACGTCGGCGGCAGCACTTTCAACAGCTGCTGCAGCCGGAGCAGCCTGGGCGGCCTCGGGATTGAGGGCGCGCTCCACGTCCGCCCGCACGATCTTGCCGCCTTCGCCGCTGCCTGTGAGGGTGCAGATGTCAAGGCCTGCCTGACTGGCCAGCACTCTGGCCAGGGGGGTGATGGCAATGCGGGAGAGCACGTCCTGGCGGGCGATCACGTCGGCCTCGCGAATGCGGCCGTTGGCGCCTGTGGGCGTCACATGGCGCAGATCGAGCTCCAGGAAGCGGCTCAGGGCCCTGGCCCTGGGGGTGGCCAGGATCCAGGATGTGTCGGAAGCCTGGGCAGGCGCGGCTGCCTGGACAGCTGCGGGGCTGGCTGCGCCCTTTTCTTCGGCGTCACCGGCAGGAGCTGCGGCAGGAGCAGACGCACTCTGAGCCGGAGCGTCCACGGCCTCGCCGGCTTCGCCCAGCAGGCCCAGCACCGTGCCCACTTCCACCACTTCGCCCTGGGGCACCAGAATGCGCACCAGGACACCATCGGCAGGGCTTTCCACCTTGTTGGTAATCTTGTCCGTCTCCACTTCGAAAATTTCGTCGCCCTGGTGGACGCAGGCGCCTTCGGCCACAAGCCATCGTGCCACCTTGCCGGTCTTCATGGTCAGACCCAGCTTGGGCATGGTCAGTTCTGTACTCACTACTGTTCTCCCTCTTCACTGTCCGGGCACAAGGCCATGTTCCAGATGACGAACCGGGCCATGACGACACAAGGGACAGCCTTGTTCCTGAGTGTTTCAGGCGGATGTTGCATGCATGCCGTTTCGGGCCGGAAGGACTTCGGCCCTTCCGGCCGGAAAAAGTCTGGCGAGACGCCTTGCCGGTCTAGCGGTAGACCATGCCGCCGTCGATGAGCACGGCCTGGCCCGTCATGTAGTCGGAGTCCGGTCCTGCCAGATAGGACACAAGGCAGGCCACGTCGTCCGGGGTCTCGGCACGGCCAAGGGCAATGCCTTCACAGTACTTCTTGTAGGTTTCGCCGCTGGCAGCGCCGGTGAGCTTGGCAAAGCCGGCATCGATTTCCAGCCACATGTCCGTGCCCACCACGCCGGGGCAGTAGGCATTGACGGTGATGCCGTCGGCGGCCAGTTCCCTGGCAGCGGCCTGGGTCAGGGCGCGCACGGCAAACTTGGTGGCCGAATAGACGCCGATCATGGCAAAGGCATCGTGGCCGGCAATGGAGGAGGCGCTGATGATCTTGCCGCGCTGCTTGCGGGCCTTGAATTTGGCGGCTGCGGCCTGAATGCCCCAGAGCACGCCATAGACATTGATGGAGAAGATGCGGTCGAGCTGTTCCTTCGTCACATTGCACAGGGCCTCGACCTGGGCTATGCCGGCGTTGTTGACCATGATGTCAAAGCCGCCAAGGGTCTTTTCCGCGTGATCCACGGCCGCAAAAACCTGGGAGCGATCCGTCACGTCCGCAACAACGGTGGTTGCCTTGCGGCCGCGGGCCTCGATTTCGGCAGCGACCTGGGAAAGCTTGTCCGCCTTCTGATCCACAAGGCAGATGTCCGCGCCGTCCTGGGCCAGACGCAGGGCAATGCCCCTGCCTATTCCCTGGGCAGAACCGGTGACCAGGGCAACTTTTCCGTTCAGTTGTGCCATAGTTTTTTCCTCCGTATGAAATGGGGGTCGGTCGTAGGGTCGTCGGGTGTCCCTTCAGTGCGCAAACGCATGAGGCGTGCCTGTCATGCGCGGCCTGCAGGAGGTGTCTGCAAAAAGAAGGACCTTGTGCGGCTACGCGCCGAACAGGGTGTCTCCGCTCACGTTGCCGAGGCCGGGGTGCACGTCAAAGCGCACGACGCCCACGGGCACGGCCACGTTTTGGGCAATCAGAGCCGTGCCCTCGTTGCCGAAGCCTCCGCACAGCTCCAGGGCAGCACAGCCCTGCTCCTTCACGGCCCACTGGGCCTTTTCCAGGGCATCGGCATAGGAGGTCACCGGAATGACCAGCAGATCCACGCCCTCGGTCTTCACCCAGGTGGGACCGTCGTCCCCTGCCGCACATGAGGTCACAAAGAGAAAGCCAGCCTTGAGTTTCATCGTTCCTCCCGGATTGTCCGCTCCGTTTCTGTTTTTTGTCCGTCTCTGTTGGTTTTCCTGTTTTCGAGCCGGTTCGTTCGGATCCGTCTTTGCCTTTTAGAGGGGGTTACCCGATCTGCCTGGCAAAAAGAGTTCTTGTGCGGGCAGCCTCCAGGGTCTTGGGCACATCCACCACCTGCACGCCACGCAGCGCCAGGCGCACACAGGCTGTGTCCTTCTTGTGCAGGACAAGGTCGCGCTCGCCGTCCAGGGCAAGGACCCCGGACTGCTCCACGGCAAAGGTCTCGCCCTTGTGCATGATGCTGTGGCTGGCAATGCCGGCGCTCACAAAAAGCCCTGGCGCAATGGCGGCACGCACCGTCCTTTGTGCCGGTCCCTGCAGGTCCAGGGCAAGGCCTGTGCCCGAATCAGGGGCGCAGTGGACGATTTGTCCGCCTATGGCCGAAAGGCCTATGCTGTCCGCCTTGCAGCGGGCCAGAAAGAGCGCCGAAATCCTGTCCATGTCCCAGACGGCCCGAGATCCCACAAAGGCTTCCCGGGCCACGGCCACGTCCACCAGGGCCAGATCCCGCACCTCGCCGTTGACAAGGATTTCCAGGATGTCCGCCTCGTAGCAGCCCTTGTCCATGGGAAGCGCGCCGCTGGCCAGAATGCCTGCGGCCAGACCTGCCACCGTGGCTTCGGTCATGACCGGAAAGACATTGTTGGTGCCCGTGGACAGGGCCAGAATGGGCAGGTTGCGGCTGCCCCTGCAGGCAGCCCTGGCCGTTCCGTCGCCGCCAAGGACAATCATGACCGCAGCGCCGGCCTCTTCCAGGAGTTCGGCCGCACGGACCGTGTCTTCCTGGGTGTTGTGCTGCCAGTAGACCAGGGGTTCTATGGAGGGTGGACGGCGATCGGCTGGCAGATCCAGCAGGGCACGCTCCACGATGGCATAGGAGTCCGGCATGAAGAGCACCTCTTCCACGCCTGCCTCGCGAAGCCCCGTAAGGATGCGGCGCACCATGCGGACCTTTTCCTGATTGTCGAAAACGCTGCCATGGGCAACAATGCGTCGTATGTCCTTGCCCGAGGCTGGATTGGCAATAAGTCCCACCTTCATGCACATCCTGCCCTTGGCCAGGCTGTCTGCCAGGCCATGGCTCTTCTGTCCATGGCGGTCCGGCGTTCTCCTGGCCCCCTTCTTTCGTCCCCGTGCACAGGGGCTCGACCCTGTGCACGGGACGAAAAAACGGTTTCTTGTGTCTGTTTATGCGTCTAGCGCTGGTTGCGCACGGCCTCGACAATCTTGTCCACGGAAGGCATGTAGGCCTGTTCCAGCGGCGGGCTGAAGGGAACGGGGCAGAAGGGCGCACCAAGGCGCACGATGGGCGCATCAAGGTACTCGATGGCCTCTTCGGCCACCATGGCGGCGATTTCCGCACCGGCGCCGGCGGTCTTCACGGCTTCCTGCACGACCACCAGGGCGTGGGTCTTGCGCCCGGAGGTGAGGATGCATTCCTTGTCCAGAGGAACGAGGGTGCGCGGATCCACGATTTCCACGCTGATGCCGTCCTTGGCGAGGATTTCGGCCGCTTCCAGGGCCCTGTGCACCATGAGCGCCGTGGCCACGATGGTCACGTCACTGCCTTCGCGTACGACCCGGCCGGATCCCAGCGGGATCTCGTAGAGATCGTCGTCCACTTCGCCTTCAATGCCGTAGAGGAGCTTGTGTTCCAGGAAGACCACGGGGTTGTCGTCGCGAATGGCGCTGACAAGCAGGCCCTTGGCATCGGCCGGCGTGGAGGGGATGCAGACCTTGATGCCGGGGATGTGCATGAACCAGGCTTCCAGGCTCTGGGAATGCTGGGCTGCAGCGTTCACGCCGGCGCCCTGGGGCATGCGCAGCACCATGGGCACCTTGGCCTTGCCGCCGAACATGAAGCGCATCTTGGCAGCCTGGTTGAAGAGCTGATCCATGGCCACGCCAATGAAGTCCACGAACATGAGTTCGGCAATGGGTCTCAGGCCTGCCGAGGCAGCGCCTGCCGCAGCGCCCACGATGGCGCTTTCGCTGATGGGCGTGTCGCGCACGCGCCTTTCGCCGAACTGATCGAACAGTCCCTGGGTCACGCCGAAGCAGCCGCCAAATTTGCCCACGTCCTCACCCAGAATGAAGACACTGGGATCACGCTCCATTTCCTGACGCATGGCGTCATTCAGTGCCTGCAGATACGTCTTGCGAGCCATAGAGTTCTCCGTTTTGTCGTTGAAGTTGCGTCATGTATGTGCTTGACAGGTGATTTCGTTGTACACGCCTAGGCGTAGACGTCTTCCACGAGATGCTCTTCCGAGGGATAGGGGCTTTGCTCGGCAAAGCGCACGGCCGCTGCCACGGCTTCGGCCACCTCGTTGGTGATGGCATCGAGTTCGGCCTGGGTGGCCACTTCGCGGTCCACAAGCTGCCTGGCAAAACGGGGGATGGGATCCTTGGCCTTCCATTCGGCCAGCTCTTCCTCGGAGCGGTACACGCAGGCATCGCCCTCGAAATGGCCGCGCCATCTGTAGGTCTTGCATTCGATGAGGGAGGGGCCCTGACCTTCGCGGGCACGTTCTACGGCCTGCTGGGCCGCTTCGTAGACGGCGAGCACGTCGTTGCCGTCCACGACCACGCCGGGCATGTCATAGGCTGCGGCCCTGTCGGCAATGTCGGTGACGGCCATGGCCTTGCGCTGGGCCAGGGAGATGGCGTAGCCGTTGTTTTCGTTCACAAAGACAAGGGGCAGTTTCCAGGCGGAGGCAAGGTTCAGGGATTCCTGGGTGGTCCCCTGGTTGGAGGCGCCGTCGCCGAAGAAGCACACGGCCACGTCCTTGTTGCCCTTGTACTGGCAGCTCAGGGCCGCGCCCACGGACAGGGGACCGCCGCCGCCCACGATGCCGTTGGCGCCAAGGATGCCGATGTTGAAATCGGCAATGTGCATGGAGCCGCCCTTGCCCTTGCAGTAGCCGTCCAGGCGGCCGAAGATTTCGGCCATCATGAGGTTGAGATCCCCGCCCTTGGCCAGGCAGTGGCCGTGGCCGCGGTGGGTGCTGGTGATCATGTCCGACTTGCCGAGAGCGGCACACACGCCGGTGGCCACGGCCTCTTCGCCCAGATAGAGGTGCACAAAGCCGGGAATCTGGCCTGCAGCAAAGAATTTCTGCACCTCGCTCTCAAAGAAGCGGATCTTGTTCATGGTGCGGAACATATCCAGAAGGACTGTCTTGTCAGTCTGCATCATGGTCTTCTCCTCTCATCCTCCCGAGGAAGGCGTTACACCTTGCCTTGACGGTCAACGGATGTCCAAAGGGATTGCTGAACTCTCCGGCATGCATCATGCAGCCGGGAGGGGCAGGGCATGAAACGAATGTGTTCTTGCATGTCAGTCGCTGCTCGAACGTCTGCCGGACCGTGCTGTCTCGTCCACGTAGACGGTCAGTCCACGTAGACGGTCAGGGCCGCACAGGCCATGACAATGTCGCTGCAGCCGGGGGCAAAGCAGGCCACTTCGAGGCCTGGCACCTGCATGCCGCCCTTCTCCACCACGATTTCCTTCTCTCCGATGGGGATCATGGCCTTCAGGGCTTCGACATCGACCTTGTCGGGATCTGGCACGCGCACTTCGGCATGGACGAGGATGCCTTCAAAGCTGCTGCGGCCGAGTATTTCCACAAGGCCGCACAGGCAGGCATGGGACACGGCATCCTTGATGGCCCTGGCTGCGGCCTTGGTCATGTCGGCGCCGTGCAAATCGGCTCCACTGCCGAATTCGACGATAAAACGCTTTTTCATGAAATGTTCTCCTGTCAGCTGCTCGTCAGGCTGTCCTCTGGCAGGCATGCGCACATCAGGCGAGCATGAGCACGGGGCGCTCGAGCATGTCGGCAAGGCAGCGCAGGAAGTTCATGGCAGGTCCGCCGTCGGTGACCATGTGGTTGAAGGTCAAGGACAGGGTCATGAGCTTGCGCACGCAGAGGGCGCCTTCGTGCACGGCAGGCTTGTCCTGCACCCGGCCAACGCCCAGGATCGCCGTTTCTGGGGGATTGAGGACGGGGGTGAAGCCGTCCACGCCCAGCATGCTCACATTGGAGATGGTGAAGCTGCCGCCCGTAATCTCGTCCATGGACAGGCCGCCCTTGCGGGCTCTGGCCGAAACGTCGCGCACCTTCTTCTTGAGTTCTTCCAGACTGTAGGTGTCGGCGTCCTTCACGTTGGGCACGATGAGGCCGTTGTCCACAGACACGGCAATGCCCAGGTTCACGTGATGGTGCACATGAATGCCGTCCTCGTGCAGGGTGGAATTCATGATGGGATGGAGCTTCAGGGCCCGGCATACGGCATAGGCAATGATGTCATTGTAGGAGAGGCGGTAGCCCTCCTCGCCGGCGTGCCTGGCCAGAGCCTGCTCGCGCATGGCCACCATGTCGGTCACGTCGCATTCCACAAAGACGGTCAGCTGGGCTGCGTTTTGCAGGGAGGCGTGCATGTTGTCGGCGATGATCTTGCGTATGCCTTCCATGGGCACCAGATCGTAGCCGGCCGCAGGGGCCGCCTCGGCCACGGGCGCAGCAGCCGCAGGCTGTGCTGCAGGGGCCGCCTTCTGTTCAGGCGCCTGTGCAGCCTTGCCGGCCTGCTCGCGCACGTCGCGCTCCATGACAATGCCGTCCCTGCCCGTGCCGGTGACAAGGGTCAGATCCACGCCAAGTTCCTTGGCGAGCTGCCTGGCAGCCGGCATGGCCCGCACTTCGCGGGCAGAAGCAGCCGCAGGGGCTGTCGCAGGGGCCGCCTCGCTCTTTGCGGCCGCGCTTTTGGGCGCAGCCGCTTCGCCGGCCTCGCCTATGCGGGCAATCACTTCCATGACCGGCACCGTTGAGCCGGCCTCTTCGACAATTTCCACAAGCACGCCATCGCAGGGTGCTTCCACGACATTGGTAATCTTGTCCGTTTCCACTTCCAGCAGGGGCATGCCTGCCGTCACCGCAGCGCCTTCCTCCACCAGCCAGCGGGCAATCTTGCCGCTTTTCATGGTAAGGCCCCACTTGGGCATCACGACTTCACAAGCCATAGACCTGAAACCTCCAAAGGGACGTTGCCTTCTTGACGTAGACCATGCCAGGGCATGGCGCCTGTATCCGTCTTTCGGTTTTGCAAGGGGTATGCCACAGCTTAACATCCTGTCAGAACATGTCTTTTTTGCAGGACGTGCGCGACCTGTTCCAAATGCGTACAGAGAAGGCGAAAGACAGGTGTTCCATAATCGAACAGTCGGTCCTTTGTGAGTTTTCTGCTTGCATATGACGAAAAAACAGGTATGATGGCAGTACTCTGTCTGCAAGTAGAACCTTCTGGCTGTGCTCTTCTGGAACAGTGGGTCTCCTTGTGTCCGGGTTCCCCGTTCAGGGTGCATGACGCGCAGCATGGGCAGGCTTGTCTTGCAGAGTCTTCCCCGGAGTTTGCTTTCCCGGAAGTTCCTTCTAAGAAATATTTTCCTGGCAGGAATGGTCATCATGTACGAACTGCAGCACAATGGCGACATACGGCCCATCATGAACGACGAACAGAAAGAGTGCGTGCTGCAGGGCTCCTCTGTTGCCGCAGCCGTGTCGAGCAGGCGCGTGCACCTGACCATAGAAGACTGGCGTCGTTTCCTTGCCGACAGGGACAGGGACAGGACGGCCCTGCCCGACTCGCCCATCCTGGCCTCCTGGCAGCGCTGCCTCGATCAGGGCGTGGATCCCATGATGGCCAATTGCACGGCCTTTGTGCCCCTGGCGCAGATCGAGGAACAGGCGGCCCTGCTCAAGGATCTCGGCCACGAGGTGGAGCGCACGGTCTACGCGGCCATACGCCACAGGGATCTGCTCATGACCGTCTCGGATGCGCAAGGACGGCTGCTGCGCACCATCGGCAACAAAAAGATACTGCAGCAGGCCGACAGCCTGCGCTTCGGGCCTGGCGCCGTGTGGGCCGAGGGCAGCGTGGGCACCAATGCTATTTCCCTGGCCCTGGGCACGCAGATGCCCTGGCAGATCTGCGGCGTGGAGCATTTTTGCATCAGCCATCACGCCTGGACCTGTTCGGCAACGCCCATCTTCACGCCCCTGGGCAGCCTCTGGGGCTGTCTCGACATCTCCGGGCACGTGAGCTCCAACCACAGCCAGGCCCTGTGGCTCACCATGATGGCTGTCCGGGAAACCGAGCGCCTGCTCTTCAACGCCTCCCTGGACAGCATGGGGGAACTCTCCAGGGACATGTTTCGCGCCATTGTGGGCAGCGTGCCGGTGGGCCTCTGCCTTGTGAACGATCAGGGCCGCATCACCTTTGCCAATCCCCTGGCCGAACACCTGCTGGGCACAAGCAGCGCCTTGCGCGGTGCAAGAGCCGGGGAGTACTTTGATTTCACGGGCATTGACCTTGCCGCGGAAAACAGTCAGCAGGCCCTTCTCTGTCCGCGCAGGCCGGACCTCTTTGCCGAGCTTGCGCCCTTTGTGAGCACCAACCACCGGCGCCACTACCTCATAGCCCTGCACTGCGAGCGGCCGCACTCAGACCTCTTTGTCCTGCCAGGCGCAGGCGCTGACACAGGATCGGGCGGACCTGACGCCGCAGCCGGCAGAACGGCCGGCGCGCGCAGGCATGCCGGAACCCCGAGCAGCTCGGGACGCGCGCAGGACGCAGACGATCCCTTTGCCGAAATACTCTGCCGCAGCACGGTCATGCAGGCTGTGGTGGAGCGAGCCCGCACCATGGCCGCTTCCTTTGCGCCCATCCTCCTTCTGGGCGAGACGGGCACGGGCAAGGAACTCTTTGCCAGAGCCCTGCACAAGGCAAGTGCCCGAGCGGATCAGCCCTTTGTGGCCGTCAACTGCGGCGCCCTGCCAAGGGATCTCATACAGAGCGAGCTCTTTGGCTTCGAAAAAGGCAGCTTTACCGGGGCAAGCAAGTCCACGCGGGGCAAGTTCGAGCAGGCCCACGGCGGCACGCTCTTTCTGGACGAGATTTCGGAAATGCCCCTGGACATGCAGGTGAACCTGCTGCGCCCCCTGGAGACGGGCACGGTGACCAGGGTTGGCGGATCCCAGCCCATTGTGACGGATTTTCGCCTGATTACGGCCACCAACCGCAATCTCGAGGATCTCATCGCCAAACAGCTCTTCAGAGAAGATCTGTTCTACCGCATCCACGTGCTCACCCTGGAGCTGCCGCCCCTGCGCGAGCGCACAGGGGATGTGACCCTCATTGCCAGGACCTACGGCCAGAAGCTGGCCCGCAAGCACAATCTTTCTTATGCGGGCTTCAGCCAGGAGGCCCTCTCCTGTCTGGAAGCCTACGACTGGCCGGGCAACGTGCGCCAGCTTGTGCACAGCATAGAGTACGCGGTGAACATGGCCATGGGCTCCTGTATCGAAATGGAACATCTGCCCAAGGCCCTCTGGGGCCAGCAGGGGGCCGAACGAGCCAAGGCCAGCATCGAGAGCCCTGGCAGCACCGGAAACAGCGCGCCTGCGGACTTCAGCCTGGACAACATGGAACGGCGCACCATCATGGCAGCCCTGGAGCACTACGGCGGCAACATTCTCAAGGCAGCCAGGGCCCTGGGCATAGGCCGCAATACCCTCTACGCCAAGATGCGCAAGTACAACATCTCCTGAGAAAGGCAAAAAAGGCCGTTGTGTCGGGCTGGCCCGAAGGCCGGGCCCAGGGACGCGAGGGAAAGACACAAGAACGGCACGAGGAGAAGGACATCAGGATTGCAAGACAGGGGCGCAGCAGACGGGACAGGAACGTCATCCTGTCCCGTCTGCTGCTTTCGGTTCTTTCCAGCCCTTTTGTCCTGTGCCGGGTCCTGTCTTTTCCCTGCTCCGGCCGACCGCTCTTCCCCTGCTGGCGCCTCTTCCAGAGCCCGTGCGCACGCTGCAGCGTCCCGGAACTGTTCCCTTTGCGAACAGCCTGAACACATTGTGTTCCAAAATGGCGCAGGACAAGCCGGTTTTTTGGTCCGCTAACCTTGTGAAAAAAATAATCATTACAAAAAAGCAGGAGATAGCAGAACTGGCACGATCCGTGCTTTCCCCCTTGTACCTGGATAACTGCATACTGACCTCAAGGAGGAAGCTATGGCCGATACAATGCTCGCTGCCGTATGGCATGGTCCCAAGGACGTTCGCGTCGACTCTGTCCCCCTTCCCCCGCCGCCCCCTCCGGGCTGGGTGCAGGTCAAGGTCGTCTGGTGCGGTATCTGCGGATCGGATCTGCACGAATACCTGGCTGGTCCCATCTTCATTCCCACCGCGCCCCATCCCCTGACCGGAAAACAGGGGTCCCTCATCCTGGGGCATGAATTCAGCGGCGACGTGGTGGCTGTGGGCGAAGGCGTGACCTCCATACGTGTGGGCGATCGCGTGGCGCCTGACGCCTGCCAGCACTGCGGAGAATGCCAGCCCTGTCGCGAAGGCCGTTACAATGTCTGCGAAAAGCTCGCCTTCACGGGTCTGCACAATGACGGCGCCTTTGCGCCGCTTGTGAATGTTCCAGCCGAACTCTGCTATGTGCTGCCCAAGGACGTGAGCTACGAGGCAGGGGCCGTCATGGAACCCCTGGCCACGGGCTTCAAGGCCGTGCGCATGGCAGGCAGCATCCTGGGCCTGACCGTGGTTGT
>CALVHF010000019.1 GCA_944327295.1 uncultured Desulfovibrio sp.
AAGTAATTGCTTGAAAAAATTATAATTTCGTTGAAACGATAACCGTATGGTTCTACTTTTACCAAACTCTTAGGATAAATCACAATTTTTCACAAATAAAACGAGAGCGCCAGAACAGATTCTGGAAAATGATGCAAATTTGCGACAATCTGTTGCAAATTTGCGCCATGTGTCTGGCAGAGAATAGATGCACAAATGCAACTATCGTCTTGTGCCAGACAGGGCGAAGAACAGCTATTTTCATGAAAAAAGGTGTTTTTTTTGAAAGAGGTGTTCTTGGCTTGAAAAATGCATAAATATCTCTTCGAAAGGACGTCATCCTGCCTGTGAAAAATTTTTTCACAAGAGCTACCTGCCGATTGAGACGGTTTCAGGCCGCTCCTTCTTCTTGAGAAGGAGGAATCTGTGTTGTGAAAATTTGCCCAGAATCTTCTTTCCCGTGCAGGCGTTTGTCCTGAAGTCTCACGCGTTTTTTTCACATGCAGCCGAAGGTCTGCGTCCCCTTCGTGCGGGGACGCACACCCTGCAGTCCCTGTCCGACACTGTATCAACCATCAGCATCAGGAAGGAGGAAGCCGTTCCACCCTCTCGCCGTTGAGGGGCTTCTGCGGCTTGACATCTCATGAAAATTTTCGATTTTCGCTTTCGGCCCAACACCAAGGGGATTCTCGATGGCATCGCGAACAGCTCCATGTTCAAGGCTTCCTGCGAAGCCAGCGGATTCGACAAGCGCGTTGCCCAGACATTGCCGGAGATCATGGTCGACCTCCAGAAACGCGGTGTCTTTGGCTGCGTTATCACTGGTCGCGACTGCCGGACAACATATGGTTTCCCGGACAATAACGGCAGCGTGCTCGAATTTTGCCAGGCCTACCCCGACTTCTTCTACGGTTTTTGGGGCATTGACCCGCACCGTGGCATGGCCGCTGTGCGCGATGTGGAAAAGGTGGTCAAGGAATACGGCATGCGCGGCATAGCCACCGACCCCTATCTCGCCCACATTCCTCCGAGCGAAGCCCGCTACTACCCCATTTACGCAAAGTGCTGCGAGCTGAACGTACCTGTGTTCATCACCACTGCCCCGCCGCCTGTTGTGCAGGGTGCCCTGATTGAGTACACGGATCCCCGCGATGTGGACAAGGTCGCCCGCGACTTCCCCGAACTGACCATCATCATGAGCCACGGCGGCTATCCATTCGTGCAGGAAGCCATCTTTGTTTGCCAGCGCAATCCCAACGTGTACATGGACTGCTCCGAATACGAGCTTGCTCCCCTGGCATCGCACTACGTGGAAGCTCTCAAGACAGGCGTTCTCGCAGACAAGATAATCTTCGCCAGCGCCCATCCCTTTGTGGAGCAGGCTGACGCCATCAACACCTACATGAACATGGGCCTGGATCAGGCTACCCTCGAAAAGGTCATGTACAAGAATGCCTGCCGCGTCCTCGGCATTGACGCCGGTGCAGCTGCAGGTTCCCTGCAGGACGACATTGCCAACAAGCTTGCAGAAGTCACCAAAAACCTTTCCGCAAGCGAAAAGGAGTCCCTGCGCAAACTCCTCGAAGGTGTTTCCTCGGAAATCCTCCAGAAGGTTGGCATCGGAAAGTAGGTTGTAAGGCTCAGAGGGAGGCAGGCTGATTATGTTGGCACTTGGACTTGTGGAAACCGTAGGACTTGTGGGCGCGCTGGAAGTGGCCGACGTCATGCTCAAGACTGCTGACGTGCGGCTTCTGGAAAAATCCCTGGCCGATGCTGGACTTGTAACCATCACTGTTGCCGGGGATGTTGCCGCAGTACAGGCCTCTGTGGAGGCAGCCAGCGCCAGCGTCGGCCGCATCAAGGGGGCCCGTCTGGTGAGCGCACACGTCATTCCAAGGCCGGACGAGGAGCTTTGGACCATTCTGAAGCTGGATCCGGACGGAAGGAAAAAGGCAGGCAAGGCCAATCCCACCACCCCCGAATTTCGCAAGGGCGAAAGCGGGGAAAGGGACGAAGCCTGTGCCGCATCCGAAGAATCTGCCGGGGAGGGTGAAAAGCAACCCGAGCCGGATTCTTCCGAATCCGAGCCAAGGGACGAATCCGTAGCACCGGAAGGTGACATTCCGGACGAGGAGACCCTGAAAAACATGAGTATTGGCGCTTTGCGTGCCCTTGCCATGAGGGAGAACATTACCTTCAACGGCAAGCTTGCCCAGGCGGGCAAAAAGGCGCTCATACAGGCTCTGCTGCAGGCGCAAAGCCGCAAATCCTGATGCGCAAAAGTCCCCATTCCCAGAAAGCCTACACGATATAACACGGACACCAAGACGAGGAATGTTCTATGGTTGATAAAGACTTACTCTCCATCCAGGAAGCTCGTTCCCTGGTGCGTGCAGCCCGCAAGGCGCAGGTACAGTACGCCCAGCTCGGACAGGCCGGCGTTGACGCTGTCGTGAAAGCCATTTCCGAAGCGACATTGCCCTATGCCGAGGAACTCGGCAGGCTGGCTAACGAGGAAACCGGCTTCGGCAAGCCCCAGGACAAGAAGATCAAGAATATACTGGCAAGCCAGGGTGTCTACGATTATATCAAGGACATGAAGACTGTCGGTATCCTGCGCGAGGACAAGGAAAGGAAAATCATTGAAATAGCCGTGCCGGTGGGCGTTATTGCAGGCGTCATTCCCTCCACGAACCCCACATCCACGGTTATCTTCAAGTCCCTCATTGCCCTGAAGGCAGGGAATGCCATTGTCTTTACGCCCCATCCTGCAGCCAAGAAGTGCATTGGCCGCACAGTTGAGATCATCAAGGGCGCACTGGCAAAGTGTGGCGTGAGCGAGGACCTTGTGAGCTACATCAGCATCCCCACCCTCGAGGGGACAAACGAGCTCATGAAGATCTGCGATCTCATTCTCGCCACCGGCGGTCCCGGTATGGTCAAGGCAGCCTACAGCTCCGGTACTCCTGCCCTGGGTGTGGGCGCAGGCAATGTCCCTGCCTACATCGAGCGCAGCGCCAACATCCAGGATGCTGTGGCCAAGATCTTTGCCTCCAAGACCTTTGACAACGGAACTATCTGCAGCTCCGAGCAGTCCATTGTGACCGAAGCGATCATTGCGCCCCAGGTCCGGCAGGCAGTCATCGATCAGGGCGGCTTCTTCCTCGAAGGCGAGAACCTTGCCAAGGTCAAGGCCATCATGGAGCGCGGCAACGGCTCCATGAATCCGGCAATCGTGGGCAGGGATGCCCAGACTGTGGCCCGCATCGCAGGCATCACCATCCCCGAGGGAACCCGTCTTCTGCTTTCGGACGAACCCGGCGTTGGCCCGAAGTATCCCTTCTCCAAGGAAAAGCTCACGGCTCTGCTCGGCTTCTATGTTGTCAATGACTGGCACGAGGCCTGCGAACTGTGCACTGCCCTTTTGGAGAACTGCGGCAAGGGCCATTCCCTCTCCATCCATTCCAACAACGAGGAAGTCATCCGCGAATTCGGCCTCAAGAAACCCGTGTCGCGCATCCTCGTGAACACGCCTTCCACCCAGGGCGGCGTGGGCCTCTCCACCGGTCTTGCTCCCTCGTTCACCCTTGGCTGCGGTGCCGTGGGCGGCAGTGCCACCTCGGACAACGTCACGCCCATGAACCTTTTGAATATCCGCCGCGTGGCCTACTATCTCGGCGGTGACGTCAAGCCCCAGTATATGAACAAGCCTGCAGCAGCCCCTGCCGCTTCTTCCACGACTTCTTCCGGAGTGGATATTGAAGCCATAGCTGCCATGATTGTGGCTGAGCTCAAGAAGAATATGTAAGCGGGGCGCGTGCTTTCGATATGACAAGTCCATTGTCATAAAAGAGAGCAAAGCTACAGATTCGGGACAATACAATATTACAAAACAAAACAGACATCACATTTGAAATACAAAGGAGATACCTATGTCCTCTTCTACCAACGCCTTGGGAATGATTGAAACAAAGGGTCTGGTCGGCGCAATCGAGGCTGCCGATGCCATGGTGAAAGCCGCCAACGTGACGCTCATCGGCCGCGTGCAGGTCGGTGGCGGTCTTGTGACCGTTCTCGTGCGTGGCGATGTGGGGGCCGTCAAGGCAGCCACCGATGCCGGTTCCGCAGCTGCCCAGAAGGTGGGCGAGCTTATCAGCGTGCACGTTATTCCCCGTCCCCATTCCGAAGTCGAGCTCATTCTTCCCCAGAAGGAAGCCTAATCCCTGCGTGTTGACAGTTCCCGCGCACAATGGGGCTTCCCTTTTTGCGCGGGAATGTGCCGGCACGAAGCAGGACTTTTCCCGCAGGAGAAGAGTATGAATGAACAGGCTATAAAGGACGTACTGGTACAGGTTCTTGGCAACCTTGTCAGGGAAGTCCGGGCCCAGAAGGAAGACGGGATTCAGAAATATGTGACGGATCCCATTCCTGTGGAGCTCTCCGCACGGCATGCACACCTTTCCGAGGCAGATGTCATGACACTGTTCGGAAAGCCGCTGACGCCTGCGCGCGAGCTGAGCCAGCCCGGACAGTTTTTGTGCAAGGAACGCGTGCGTCTCATAGGCCCCAAGGGGGTCATGGACAATGTTGCCATTCTTGGTCCTGCCCGCAAGCAAACCCAGGTGGAAATATCCAAAACAGACGCCCGCATGCTTGGAGTCAATGCCCCTGTGCGCCAGTCCGGTGACACGGAAGGAACTCCCGGCATCATCCTGACCGCGGACAAGGGCGTAGTCGGCCTTCCTTCGGGCTGCATTGTGGCAGCACGCCACATTCACATGTCTCCCGAAGATGCAGCCCACTACGGCATCAGGGACAAGGACAGGGTGTGCGTGCGCCTCAACACGGATCGCCCCCTCATCATGGAGGATGTTCTCGTGCGTGTGAACAAGGACTTCCGCCTGGCCATGCACATCGACGCGGACGAGGGCAATGGAGCCGGCTGGCGTAGTGGTGTGACCGGCATCATTCTCGGCAAGTCAGGGGCAGAGCATGGACTTTGCAGCCGTTAATCGGCAGATAGAAGAGCTCGAGCGCTGCGTGACAAGCCCACGCAAGGTTTCTGTCAGCGAACCCCTGTACGTTGGTGTGGACCTTGGCACGGCCTATATTGTGGTCGTGGTAGTGGACAGGGACCGCAAACCCGTTGCCTGCGCCCTGGAATTCGCCCAGGTGGTGCGGGACGGTCTTGTGGTTGACTACATGGGCGCAAGAGATATCGTGGCCCGGCTTGTGAGGGAACTTTCCCGCAAGCTCGGGCGCACCCTGGAGAAGGCTGCCATTGCAGTGCCTCCGGGGACAGGCGAGCGCGAATGCGCAACCCACCGCCATGTGGTGGAGGGCGCTGATCTGTTGGTTACGACCATTCTTGACGAGCCTACGGCAGCCAATGCCGTGCTTGGCGTGCGCAATGGTGTGGTTGTGGACATTGGCGGCGGAACAACCGGACTTTCCGTCTTTGAAGACGGCAAGGTGGTCTATGTGGCAGACGAGCCCACGGGTGGCACGCATTTGTCACTGGTTTTGTCCGGCAATTACAATATCCCCTTCGAAGAGGCCGAGGCCATGAAGAAGGACGAGGCGCGCTACAGGGATGTCTTTCCCATAGTCACACCCGTTCTCGAAAAAATGGGCTCCATAATACGGCGCCACATAGCGGGTCGCACGACCGAGGCCATCTACCTCGTTGGCGGGACATGCTGCCTGAAGGACATGGAAAGAGTGATTGCCAAGGAAACCGGTTGTCGGGTGTACAAACCCTCCAACCCCTTCCTGGTAACTCCCCTGGGCATTGCCCTGAGCTGCAGGGACTAAAGTTTGGGGGCATGCGCACGACGGAACAACCATGGAAAAAGACAAGCTAGTTGAACTCGTAGTGGCCGAGGTCCTGAAAAGGATGGCTGCGCCTGAACAATCCAGGGTCAGGGTGTACGAATGGAGAAGCCTTGAGCTTACCAATCGTCTGCTGCCCCTTGTGCAGGCTTGGCACGGAAGGGATGTGCAGCTCGTCTACAACGGCGAGGGCGGACAGGACACAGCCTTTGTTGCCCGCATTCTTCCCTTCCTTTCCTGCACGGACATGGCCGATATCGCAGCCGGTACTGCCCACAGCGAGACGGCGGGACTGGTGTTGCAGGCCCTTTTGCGGGGTGAGCGCATCGAGGTTGTTGATTTCGAATACCTTTCTCATGCAAACTCTGCACCTACGGCTCTCTTTGCCGTATACAGGAAGTATGAGGAAAGACTTGCCTCCTATGGTCTGGTCCGTTTCAGGGAGAAGATGCCCGAAACGGTACGCTGTCAGGACAATCTGATCCTGGCGACCGCTCTTGAGGAGGCAGCTGCAGCTGGCGTGCGCACACTCATTGTCGCAAACTCAGCCAAGATAACGCCCCTGGCGGCAGAGGCCGCAGCCAGGCTTGGCATAGCAATGGTCAGGGAACAGAAATGATTATAGGGGTTGTGATCGGCAATGTCTGGGCTACCAAGAAGGAGGATGTGCTCAATGGGCGCAAACTCATGGTTGTGCAGCGCATTGATGCCGCGTCAAATGAACTGAAGGACAGCTTTGTGGCTGTGGACTGTGTGGGAGCTGGCATCGGCGAACAGGTGCTGGTCGTGACCGGCAGTTCGGCTCGCATGGCTCTCTCCAATCCGGAAATTCCGGTTGACGCAGCCATTGTGGGCATCCTCGATCAGGTGGAAATTCCCGGCCTGCAGAACTGAAAACAGGCGCAGACTGCATGTCTGTCTGGTCTAAGGCCGCAATTTCCGACGTGGGCCTGACCTCGATACCATACATATTACTTATGAGGAGGCGGCGCACTTTTCCCCGCACTTGATGTACGGGAAAGGGTGCCGAAAAATGATGAAGGAACTGATTACACTCGACAATCTTGATTCCTGCATCAGCAAGGATGGCAAGTGCTATGTGGCCCCCAACCAGATTCTGGCTCCAGGCGCCAAGGACGAGCTTGCCCGCCGCAGGGTGGGTATAGTCTATGGTCACAAGCCCGAGTCTTCGGCCTGCAGTTGCAGCGTGACCGGAAGCCAGAGCACTGGATCCTGCTGCACAAAGGGAAGCATATGCGACCCGGACGAGCTTGCCATTGCCATTGCAGCACTGCTTAAAAAGGAATGCGGGATTACGGATCCTGCAGAATTGCGCGCACTGACCATCGAGGCTCTTGTGCGCATGGTCAAAAAATGCTGATTTGTCAGCCAAACAAAATCAGGTCAGAAGGGGCCAAATCAGCGGTACAAGCTGCTTTTGCGATATGGTTTCCTTTTGGCATGGACAACATGCAGGCTTGGCCTGTGTGATACTACACGGACCGTAAGGAGTCTTCAATGCAACTCGATGCCCTTGGAATGATTGAAACAAAAGGCCTTGTCGGCGCAGTGGAAGCCGCCGATGCCATGGTGAAAGCCGCAAATGTGACGCTCATCGGCCGTGTGCAGGTGGGGGGTGGCCTCGTGACCGTGCTTGTACGCGGCGATGTGGCAGCAGTGAAGGCTGCTACCGATGCCGGCGCTGCAGCAGCCCAGCGCGTGGGCGAGCTCATCAGCGTGCACGTCATTCCCCGTCCCCACTCCGAGGTGGAGCTCATTCTGCCCAAGCGTCCCGAAGCCTAATTTGTTGGAAAAGCAGTCCTGCGGAAGGCTGTCCTTCCGCAGGATCTCCTGCAGCCCCTGGCAGCAGAGCCCGTTTTTCCTGCCAAATCCTGTTTTTGAATATTCCCCTGAGGCAATCATCGGGGAATACAATGGTCCCGTTGATTCCGGAGTACGTACGTGACACAGTTTTACGGTAAAACACGCATCTGCTATGGCCGCTATGCGCTGGAAACGCTTGAGGAGCAGCACTGTACCAACGCCTTTCTGGTAACGGATCCCTTCATGGTGAAGAGCGGTCTTGCAGATCAGGTGACAAGTCACCTCGAGAGGATAGGCCTGCCCTACAGGGTTTTTTCCGACGTGGAGCCGGATCCCTCGCTTGAAACGGTGAAGCGCGGGACCGAGGAGTTTATCAGAGCCGGCAGCGATCTGCTTGTTGCCCTTGGCGGAGGCTCTTCCATTGACACTGGCAAGGCCATAGCCTTTTTTGCCCGCAAGGCCATGCCGGACAGGCAGAAACCAGTCCTTGTAGCTATTCCCACCACCAGCGGCACAGGTTCGGAAGTGACAGCCTATTCTGTTGTCACGGACAAGGAAAGGGGCGTCAAGATACCGCTCATAGACGACAGCATTCTGCCGGACCTTGCCATTCTGGACGCCCGCTTTACGCGCACAGTGCCCCCGTCCGTGACTGCGGCGACTGGCATGGACGTGCTCACCCACGCCCTTGAAGCCTATACCTGCCGCTACAACAATGCCTTCACGGATATATTGGCGGTACAGGCCATACACTATGTCTTCGGCTATCTTTTCAAGAGCTACCAGCACATGGAGGACATGGAAGCAAGGGAAATGATGCTTCTGGGCTCCTGCATGGCTGGCATGGCCTTCAACAATTCCGGCCTGGGACTTACCCACAGCATGGCCCATGCCCTGGGCGGCCTCTTCCATGTGTCACACGGGCTCGCTAACGCAGTGCTTTTGCCCTACGTCATACGCTTCAACGTCTTTGACGCTGGCGTGCGCTACAGGGAGCTTGCGCGCGTGCTCGGCCTGCCCCATGCCAATGTGGAGGAGGGTGTCTCGGCACTTATTTCCGCGGTACAGGGGCTCAACGACAGCATGAAGATTCCCTCCAGGGTGCGGGATCTCAAGATAGACAAGGCAAAGTACGATGCGGCTCTCGACGACATGGCTCGGCACGCCATGGATGACAGGTGCACGGCCGGAAATCCGAGAAGGCCTTCGCTGCAGGATTTGCGGGAACTGTTCGAGACTGCCTGGTAGGAAAGTAGCGCGAACCACCCGCTGTCCAGGGTGGTTTGTGGTGGAGGAAAGCAATGGCGCATGCGATAGTGGAAAAGATACGGGAAGCCGGAGTTGTCGGAGCCGGCGGAGCAGGGCTTCCTACGCATGTCAAGACTGACGCGAAAGTCGACACTGTTCTGGTCAACGGTGCTTCCTGCGAACCTCTTCTCATGAGCGATCCTTATCTCATGGATGCGGAAGTGGACACCATGCTTCGCGGCCTGCAGGCAGTTGTGGAATGCACTGGAGCCTCAAGGGGAATTGTCTGCCTCAAGGGCAAGCACAAAAAGGCCCTGGAAAGCGTGCGGGCAGCCTGTGCGCGCACGGAACATCTCGAGGCCTTCGAGCTGAAGGACTTCTATCCGGCAGGTGACGAGCAGGTTCTGGTAAAGGAAGTGCTCGACAGGGTTGTGCCGGAACGCGGCCTGCCGCTCAACGTGGGCTGTGTGGTGAGCAACACCGAGACCATGGTCAACATCGCCCATGCCCTGGAGGGCAGGCCTGTAACCCATCGCTATCTCACTGTGGCAGGGGAAATAGCCTGCCCCATGGTTGTGAAGGTCCCGGTTGGGACTCCTGTCACGGATGTTTTGGCATACGCCGGCGGGCCTGTCATACGCGACTATGTGGTGGTGGACGGTGGTCCCATGATGGGCAAGGTTCTTCAAGCCCCCGAAAAGGCCAGCGTGACCAAGACCACAAGCGGCCTTCTGGTTTTGCCTCCGGACCACAATGTTGTCCTGCGCAAGATCATGGATCCCAAGACAGTGCGCCGCATTTCCTTCAGCATATGCTGTCAGTGTTCGCGCTGCACGGATCTTTGTCCCCGCAATCTTCTGGGGCACAGGCTGCATCCCCACAAGCTCATGCAGGTCTTTGCCAACCAGGAACTGGAAAGCCCTGTGGCACGCGAAGCGCTGTTGTGCTCCGAGTGCGGCGTGTGCGAGAAGTACGCGTGTCCCATGCTGATCTCTCCGAGAGAGGTCAATGCGCAGATAAAGCGCGTCCTCATGCAAAATGGGGTACGCTGGGACAACACGGGCTGGAACCCCATCCCCAGCCCCTACCGCGAAGAAAGACGCATTCCGACGCAACGCCTCATCCAGCGTCTTGATCTTGTAGCGTACGACACGCATCCCCACTATGTGGGAGAATACACTCCCAAAGAGGTGCGCATTCCCCTGAAGCAGCATCTTGGCGCTCCGGCCACGTGCGTTGTGGAAGTCGGGGCACGGGTGCAGGCGGGCGATCTGTTGGGTGAAATTCCGGAAAAGGCCATGGCTGCGCGTGTGCACGCAAGCATAGACGGCGTTGTCACCTCCATAGACAACGGTGTGGTCACGATACGTTCGTAGGGGGATGAAATGAAAGTACGCACTATAGGATGCGTTGAACTGAACAGCATCAGCACTGGCCTGCATGTGGCTGACGAGATGTCCAAGGCTGCAGAAGTCGGCCTTGTTCTGGCCCGTCCTACCTGTCCCGGGCGCTACCTTGTCATTGTCACAGGCGACACCGGGGCAGTGCAAAGTTCCGTGCAGCACGGACTTGTCATAGGCAGGGACATGGTCGTGGATCATTTTGTCATCCCCAGCGTGCACGAGGACGTGATTCCTGCCATGAACGGAACAGCCCTTGTGCCCCGCATCAATGCCTTGGGCTGCATAGAAACCTGCACCACGGCTGCCTGCATCACGGCCGCGGATGCAGCTGCCAAGGCCGGCAATGTGGAGCTTATTGAATTGCGCTTTGCAGCAGGTCTTGGCGGCAAGGCTTTTGTGACCATGACCGGCGAGGTGAGCTCAGTGAGCTCTGCTGTCCAGGCTGGCGTGGCTGTTGTGGGCGAGAGCGGCAGCGGTCCTGTCTTGAGCCACATAGTTATTCCTTCGCCGAGCGAAGACTTCAAGAAACAGCTTCTAGGTGCCTAGAGCGGTTTTATGTCCCATGCTTGCATGGGGCGTAGCTGAACGACTTGAAATCGCTCTCAACGCCGAGACAGATGCAGAACTTTAAAAGGTAAACCGCTCGAGAGTGGAACTCAAAGGGGGATTCGGCTGGAGACAACCAGCCTTTTGCTCATCCCGAATGCACGATTTGAGGGCAATATCATCCTTTAGGTTCCACTCTCAACCGCTCTAGGCCACAAAAAAGGCGGGGAACATGGCAGAAAGCAACCGTCCATTGCAGCGCGAGGTGCGTGAATACGTGCCAGGCAAGCAGGTCAGCCTTGCCCACGTGATCGCCAGTCCGAACCGTGATATCTACATGCGTCTCGGTCTGGACGACAGTGTGAGCAATGCCCTTGGCATACTGACCTTTACGCCTGCGGAGAGCGTGATCATCGCTGCCGACATAGCGACCAAGGCCGGCAGCGTGGATATAGGCTTTCTCGATCGCTTTGGCGGCTCCCTGCTCTTGTCAGGCGATGTGGCAAGCGTGGAGGCGGCTGTGCACGGAGTCATAGACTACTTTGCCAATGTCCTTCACTACACGACTGCAAGCATAACCAGAACCTGATGCTCAAAACCCAAGGACCGTATCAGCAAGCAGAACCTGGCCAGATTCCGTGTCCCCAAGAGTTTCACAAGACGGCCTCGTGCGCTTTGTTCGCAAGGGGCGTTTCTCTTTTTTGGGCAGCCGCACCCCCATGCCGCAGGGAGAAACCCATGTGCACAGGCAGCAAGATACGCATCATGATCATTGGCGAGAGCGGATCCGGGCGAAGCACCATGATACATGAGCTCACGGGCAAGGAATACAGGCCGCGCAAGGCTCTTGCTCCCGTATACTTTGGCAACTTTGTGGAAACGCCTGGCGAATTTCTGGAAAATCGCAGGTTCTACCGTGCACTCATTACCACCTCCATGGGCTGCGATGTCCTGTTCTTTGTCCAGGACGCCACAAGGCGGACCTGCCAGATGCCCCCGGGCTTTGCGGCCATGTTCAATCGCAGGGTCATTGGTATTGTCAGCAAATGCGATGCAACTGAGGCCAATGTGCCCAGGGCCGAAAGGTTTTTGCGCAACGCAGGGGCAAGACAAATCTGGCACACAGCTTTGAAAAGCCCTGGGGGAGTGGAAGACTTCAGGCTGAAGGTCAAAAAACTATGCCCTGCCGCGGGCCAGGAATGACCCCTTTTTGCCCGGGAGGTGGCGCAAGCCGTAGCTAGGAAGCCAATATATCGGAATTGCAGGGAAAAGCGTCATTTGTGCAGAAGAGAGCAAGAGAAAGTTTTTGCCTTTGTGACTCGTGAAAAAAGTGCCTTGTTGTAAAGGCGCATATTTGCAACACATACAAGAGAGAAAGATTTAAAAATAGTCGTTTATAAACAGGATCTTACAACATTTAATCAAGATGGTTTCCTGCATAGTTGGTACACAATGTTGCAAATTTGCCTCGCCGGAATGCGAATCAATACTGATAGGCTTGGACTTGTGTCGCAATTCTGCAGCACAGGCATATTGCAAGGTGTGTTTTCTCATCGGCTCAGGTACACAAAATAGGAAAATACTGCCTTTTTGCAGTGAATTGAAATAGCGCTTTTTTTCACATTGCTCCTTGGCACGCTTTATGCTTATTATCAAGCAGATGCCTGCAAGCGGGCTATCCAATTCAACACTCTTTTGCTCAACACTTTCCAGATATCCCCTATCATCATTTGGAGGAACCAATATGACCGCTCCCGTTACCGAATGCTGCCTTCGCTCTCCTCAGGAAGAACGTCTGCAGGATAAAATCGACGGCAAGGTTGACCGCTTCCGCGCTACCCACGAACGCGTGTTCCGCATGCTGGAGCGCTTTGACGGCCAGAAACCCCAGATCGATATCGAACGTGCCCTGTACTTCACCCAGTCCATGAAGGAAACCGAAGGCGAGCCTCTGGTGCTGCGCTGGGCCAAGGCTCTTATGAACGTGGCCAAGAACATCACCGTGACCGTGGACGAGGATCAGCTGGTTCTGGGCCGCGCCGGTGGTCTTTCCGGCCGTTATGGCATCCTCTATCCCGAACTGGACGGCGACTTCCTCGACATCGCCGTGAAGGACCTGCCCACCCGCGAAACTTCCCCGGCCTCCATCGATCCCAAGGATGCCGTGCGCGTCGTGGAAGAAATCGCTCCCTACTGGAAGGGCAAGACCTTCCATGAAGACCTCAATGCGGCCCTGCCGCCCGAAGTTCACAAGCTGACCTACGACGATCCCATGGGCCTCATCTCCCGCTACATCGTCAACGAAACGGCTTCCTTCCGCTCCTCCATCCAGTGGGTGCCCGACTTCGGCAAGATCATCCGCCGCGGCTTCAACAGCATCAAGGCCGAAGCCCAGGAAAAGCTGGCTGCCCTGGATCCCCTGTCCTGCAAGGACATGTGCGAAAAGAAGCCCTTCCTGGAAGCCATTGTGATTGTCTCTGACGCCATCGTGCTCTGGGCCCACCGCTACGCCGATGCCGCCCGTGCCGAAGCTGCCAAGACCGAGGATCCCAAGCGCAAGGCCGAGCTGCTCCGCATGGCCGAGAACGCCGACCACGTGCCCGGCGAACCCGCCCGCGACTTCTGGGAAGCCTGCCAGAGCCAGTGGTTCACCCAGATGTTCTCCCGTCTGGAACAGAAGACCGGTACCACCATTTCCAATGGCCGCATGGACCAGTACTTCTACCCCTACTTCAAGGCCGACATCGAATCCGGCAAGCTCACCGAAGATCAGGCCCTGGAAATCCTGGAATGCATGTGGGTCGGCATGGCCGAGTTCATCGACATGTACATCTCTCCCACCGGCGGCGCCTTCAACGAAGGCTATGCCCACTGGGAAGCCGTGACGGTCGGTGGCCAGACCCCCGACGGCCGCGACGCCACCAACGAACTCACCCACCTCATCCTCCGCTCCAAGCGCGAATTCCCGCTGCACTACCCGGATCTGGCTGCACGCGTGCACAGCGGCTGCCCCGAGAGCTACCTGTGGGATGTGGCCGAGACCATCAAGTACGGCTCCGGCTTCCCCAAGCTCATCAATGACGAGGAAGTCGTGCCCCTGTACGTCTCCAAGGGTGCCACCTTCGAGGAAGCCTTTGACTACGCCGTGTCTGGATGCACCGAAGCCCGCATGCCCAACCGCGACACCTACACCTCCGGCGGTGCCTACATCAACTTCGCCGCTGCCGTGGAAATGGTACTGCGCAACGGCCGCATGAAGAAGTACGGCGACAAGGTGCTCGGCATCGAGACCGGCGATCCCCGCAACTTCACCACGTGGGAAGAATTCTGGAACGCCTATGTGCAGCAGCACATGCTCTTCCTGCGCACGGCCTTCATCCAGCAGTACATCATCAACAAGCTGCGTGCCCGCCACTTTGCTGCCCCCATGCTTTCCGCCATGCACGACCTGGCCATGAAGCACTGCATCGACCTGCATCAGGAGCAGATCCCCGAGGGCATCAACTTCGGCTACTTCGAGTACATGGGCCTTGGCACCGTGGTTGACTCCCTGTGCGCCGTGAAGAAGCTGGTCTTCGAGGACAAGAAGCTCACCATGGATCAGCTGATCAAGGCCCTGGACGCCAACTTCGTGGGCTACGACGACGTGAAGGCCCTGCTCAAGACCGCTCCCTGCTACGGCAACAACGACGAGTACGCCGACGCCATCGGCCATGAAATCGACCGCCTGAGCGTGGAATACGGCCACAAGTACAGCATGAAGGACCTTGGCATGCACAACGACGTGCGCTACGTGCCCTTCACCTCCCACGTGCCCTTCGGCAAGGTGGTGGGCGCCACCCCCAACGGCCGCGTGGACTGGTTCCCGCTGTCCGACGGTTCCTCCGCCTCCCACGGTGCCGACGTGAACGGCCCCACCGCAGTTCTTCTGTCCAACTACAACACCAAGAACTACGGCCTGCGTGACCGCGCAGCCCGCATGCTGAACATCAAGTTCACCCCCAAGTGCCTCGAAGGCGAACAGGGCACCGAAAAGCTGGTGGCCTTCATCCGTACCTTCATCGACCTGAAGCTGTGGCATGTGCAGTTCAACGTCATCAACGCCGACACGCTTGTGAAGGCCCAGAAGGATCCGGCCAAGTACCGCAACCTCATCGTCCGCATCGCCGGCTACAGCGCCTACTTCGTGGATCTTTCCCCCGACCTGCAGAACGACCTCATCGCCCGTACCGTGCATGAGACCATCTAGTTTCCGACAGAGAAACACAGCCTCTCTCAGCGACTGATCACAAGGGCCTGTTCCCGCAAGAGGACAGGCCCTTTCCAAGCATCTGAGGCTGTCCGCAAAATCCCGTTCGTGCGCAGGACAGCCGTGTTCCGCACACGAACGGACAATGCCACAGGGAGAGCAAGCCGTGAGCAGAATCGAGGACAGGAAGACAACAGGCTATATCTTCAATATCCAGAAATATTCGGTCCATGACGGACCGGGCATCAGGACGATAGCCTTTCTCAAGGGCTGTCACCTGCGCTGCAGATGGTGCAGCAATCCGGAATCGCAGCAGGCCTATCCCCAGCTTGCCGTCAACAACAACAGGTGCATAGGGACGGACAAGTGCCATTACTGCATGGATGCCTGTCCCAATGAAGCCCTGTACACGAAGAACGGGACGCAGATTGCCGTGAAGAGGGATCAGTGCAAGGACTGCCAGGATCTGCCCTGTGCCAGGGCCTGTCCTGCCCAGGGACTCAATATCTACGGCGAGCTCAAGACCGTGGACGAAGTCATGAAGGTGGTGGAACAGGATGCGCCCTTCTATGCCCGCTCCGGTGGCGGCATGACCCTGTCCGGCGGTGAACCCTTCTTCCAGGGTCAGTTTGCCCTGGCCCTGCTGCGCGAGGCCAGAGCCCGCTTTATCCGCACGGCCGTGGAAACCTGTGGCATGTGCGATCAGAACGTGCTCCTGGAAGCTGGCAAGCACCTGAACTACGTCCTCTTTGACATCAAGAACATGGACTCTGCCAAGCACAAGGAACAGACAGGCATGCCCAACGAGCATATCCTGAGCAACCTGCAGGCCCTGTGCAGGGAATTTCCCGACAAGCCCATCCTGGTGCGTACCCCCATCATTCCCGGCTTCAACGATACTCCGGAAGCCGTGACCGCCATTGCCGAGTTCATCGAGCCCTTCGGCAGCCATGTGGAATACGAAATGCTGCCCTACCACCGTCTCGGCACCCAGAAATACGAATTCCTGGACATGCCTGCCCGCATGGGCGAAGTGGCCCTGGACAATGTGGCCTTCAAGAGACTTTTCAAGTACGCCCACAGGGTGCTCAAGCAGAGACTGCACATTCCCCGCTGAGGACCCCTTCCGGACACATATCCTGCCTGTTTTTGCGGGACCCTGCACCCGTTTCCTCGTGTTTTGACAGGCAGGGGAAGGACAGCATTGTTCTTCAAGGTTTTTGCCGACAGCCCCCTGCCTGCAAAAACCTTTTTTTTTGCGGTTTGCAAACGGTTCGGGCGTGCCGCGCAGCACTCTTGCGGGCAGGGGAGGATTTGACGGGGCCTATCCTTTTTTGTCAAAACAGGTGCCGACAGTTGAGCTAGAACCTTACATTGAGCATCGCCCCGGATACGCATTCCGAGTCCGGACATTGGAGCTGCAGCATATGGACAGACAGACAGAAGATTCTCTTGCCGGGCATTTCCTGGCGATTCTAGATGCACTTTCGGACGGGGTCTATATCTCGGACAAGTCGGGCAAAACCCTGTGTGTCAACCGCATGTACGAGCAGCTCACCGGCCTGAAGAGGGAGGAGATAGAAGGCTGCGATGTCCGCGACTTGGTTCGCAACGGCATCTTTGACGGCATTCTGAATCCGGAAATCGTGCAGACGCGCAAGCCTGCCACCCGTGTCCAGCATCTCAAGGATGGCAAGACCCTGGTCTTGAGCGGCTATCCCGTGTTCAACGACAGGGGCGAACTGTGCTTTGTGGTCACCTTTGCCCGCGACATAACCATACTGACCAATCTCAACGATCAGGTGGAGCATCAGAAAGGCCTTCTGCAGCAGACCGAGGGGCAGATTGCCTTCATGGCGAAGCAGCAGAAGGAGAACTGCCTGACCCCGTCCTTTGCCAGCAAGGCCATGGGGGAAGTACTCCACCTTGTGGATCGCATAGCACCCACGGATGCCACGGTGCTCATCCTGGGCGAGACCGGTGTCGGCAAGGACGTGATTGCCCATCTTGTGCATCAGCGCAGTCCAAGGCGCGACAACCTCATGCTCAAGGTGGACTGCGGCGGCATATCCGAGGCCCTGACCGAGTCGGAACTCTTCGGCTACGTGCCCGGTGCCTTTACCGGCGCCTCTTCCAAGGGCAAGGCCGGCTACTTTGAAATTGCCAACGGCAGCACCATCTTCCTGGATGAGATAGGCGAGCTGCCCCTGTCCATGCAGACCAGGCTTCTGCGCGTCCTGCAGGACGGCGAAATCATGCGCGTGGGCTCCACGGCCCCCCGCAAGGTCGATGTGCGCGTCATTGCGGCCACCAACCGCAATCTCAAGGACTGCGTGCTGGCCGGCACCTTCCGCAGGGATCTCTATTACCGTCTCAATGTTGCCACCATACAGATTCCTCCCCTGCGCGAACGGCCCGAGGACATAGGCCTGCTTGCCAAGGTCTTTCTGGCCATGTATGCGAACAAGTACCACAAGAACCTGCATTTCATGGACATGACCCTGGAACTTTTGCAGGGCTATTCCTGGCCCGGCAATGTGCGCGAACTGCAGAATCTTGTGCACAGCATGGCCATTACGGCCAGGGGCCCTGCCATATCGCCCCAGGAGCTGCCTGCGCAGATTTCCGGCCATCCCCAGGACGAAAGCCTCTTCAATGACGACATTCTTACCAGCGAGAAGTCGCTGCGCGAGATCATGGAAGAAATCGAGGCCGATTTTCTGCTTCGTGCCATTGAACGCTACGGTTCTGTGGACAAGGTGGCCAAGCGCTTTCAGGTGAACCGCTCCACGGTGTTTCGCAAGATACGCAAGGGCAGGAAATCCGGTCAGACAGGCCGGGAGAGCTGAAAGCCCGCCTGAGCGTTTCTGGCCCCCAGGGCCTCAGGGGCCACCCGCTGTTCACGATCATACCCTTCGGAGAGTCTGACACTCATGTCCACATCCTCTTCCTCTCTTCCCTCTCCCGGCGATCCCGCCCAGGCAGAGGTTCCCGACTATCCGCTCAAGGGCATCCCGGAGCTCCGTCTGTCGCCAAGAGGCGGCCTTGTGCCCGGCGACGAAGACTGCCGCAGGCTCTGGGACAAGTACGACATGCTGGACAACATCAGGGCACACAGTAGTCTTGTTGCCAGGGTGGCAACCACTCTGGCACAACGGGCCGCAGGCCGCGGTCTGCCGGTCCATGTGGAGACCGTGCGTGCCAGTGCCCTGCTGCACGATCTGGCCAAGACCTACTGCCTGCGTCACGGCGGAAGTCATGCCGAACTCGGTGCTGCCTGGGTTGTGCAGGAAACGGGCAATCTGGTCCTCGCCCAGGGTGTCTTTCATCACGTCTACTGGCCCTGGCCCCTGCCCGTGAATGATGCCGCGGCCCTGTGTTCCCTGCCCTTCTTCATTCAGTACGCCGACAAGAGGGCCAGGCACGACACCTTTGTCAGCCTGGAGGCACGCTTTGAGGATCTGCTCGATCGCTACGGCACCACGGAAGATCACCGGAAGGGCATACGAGCCTCGTATCTGCAGGCCAAGGCCATGGAAGAGGCTCTTTCAAGGCATCTTGGCCTGGATCTGGCAAGCAGCCTCAATGTCTAGGGCGGTTACCTTTTAAAGGTAGACATCAGTATCGGAGTTGATAGCGATTTCAATGCGTTCAGCTACGCCAAATGCAAGCATTGGACATAAAACCGCTCTAGGTGCAGAGAGGCACAAGGCTCGTTCCCAGGCAACAGGAAACGAGCCGTGTCTTTTTGTGCAGCACTGGCGCGAAGCCGGTTCTGCACTGGAACAGGATTGGAACAACACTTTTGCAAGGAATCTCCAAGGAGGCGGCGCCTGCTCAAAAAAGGGCCCTGACAGGAGCGCCTGTTCAGGCAATGGTGCCGGAAAAATCATGAAAGTTCTGCTTATTGCGGGCGGCTGGTCCAGCGAAAGGGAAGTCTCCCTTGCCGCCGTGCCGGGGCTGACCAGGGCCCTGGAGGAACTCGGTCACACGGTGACCTTCTTTGATCTGAAAAAGGATTTTAACGGCCTGCTTGCCCAGGCACAAGTCCATGACTTTGCCTTTATCAACCTGCACGGCGCTCCTGGCGAAGACGGCCTTGTGCAGGCCATGCTCGATTCCGTGGGCTGCCCCTATCAGGGCGCCGGCCCCGCAGGATCCTTCCTGGCTCTGAACAAGGCCTGCGCCAAGCAGATTTTCCGGGCACAGGGCATTCCCACCTCGGACTGGGATTTTCTGCCCGATCGTCCGGACAGCAGCTGGCAGCCGAGCTTTCCCTATCCCGTCTTTGTCAAGAGCTGTACTGGCGGATCCTCCCTGCGCATGGGCAGAGCGAGCAGCAGGGCAGAGCTCGACAGCGTGCTTGACGACATCTTTGCCCACGGGGAAGGGGCCCTGGTGGAGCCGGCCCTGCCCGGGCACGACGTGACCTGCGCCGTGCTCGGCTCAACGCCCCTGCCGCCCATTCTGATTCTGCCCCAGAAGGGCGACTTCTTTGATTTTGTCAGCAAGTACCAGGACGGCGGAGCCCAGGAGATCTGCCCGGCACCCATCCCCGACGAGGTCACAAGGAAGCTGCAGGAATATACGCTCAAGGCCGCCAGGGCACTGGGACTGGGCGGCTGGGCCCGGGGCGACTTCATTCTGGGCGAGGACGGCAGCCTGAACATCCTGGAAGTCAATACCCTGCCCGGCATGACGCCTGCGAGCCTTGTGCCCAAGGCAGCCGCTGCTGCAGGCATGAGCTTTGCCGATCTCATAGGCCGCCTCATTGAACTGGGGCTTGCCCGCCACGCAAAGCAGTAGGTTTCCATGCCCAGTCCCCGCCTTTGCGCCCATCTGTGTGCCCTGGGCACCACCGTGGTCTGGGGCATGACCTTCATTTCCACCAAGGTCCTGCTTGAGGACTATACGCCCCTGGAAATAGCCCTCTACCGCTTCATCCTGGCCGTGGCCGTCATGTATGCCCTGTGCCCGCGGATTTTTCGGCACGGCGGGGGCTGGCGCACGGAGCTGCTCTTCCTGGGCGCCGGTGCCACCGGGGTCTCGGTCTACTTTTTCTTCGAAAACCTGGCCCTGACCTATACCTATGCCTCCAATGTGAGCCTGATCATCTGCACAGCCCCCTTCTTTACGGGGCTTGCCGCACGCGTGTTCCTGGGTGAAACCCTGCACGCCAACTTCTTCACGGGCTTTCTGGTGGCCATGGCAGGCATCTTCTGCATCTCCTTTACCGGCGTGACCGTGCTCAAGCTCAATCCGGCAGGGGATCTGCTGGCCGTGGGCGCAGCCCTGTGCTGGGCCTGCTATTCCATCTTCACGCGGCGCATCTTCATCCGTGGCTACCCCATGCTGGAGGCCACGCGGCGCATTCTCTGGTGGGGCCTCATCACCCTTGTGCTGGCTGTGCCCTTCCAGGAGAGCCTAACGCCTCCGGATGTGACCAGTGCCTCCATGTGGCTCAATTTCCTCTTCCTGGGTGTCCTTGCCTCGTCCGTGTGCTTTGTGACCTGGAATTACGGCCTGCACATCCTGGGCGCCGTCAAGTCCACGGCCTACATCTATCTGACCCCTGTGGTAACGGTGGTGGCAGCCTGCCTCATCCTGGACGAGCGCATCACCCCCCTGTCCGGCACGGGCATGGTCCTGACCCTGGCAGGCCTTTTGCTCTCCGAGAAGCGCGGCAACGTCCTGGCCTTTCTCAAGGCCGGGAAGGAACGGCGCTGACTTCCACACCTGTTCATCTGCAAGAACGGAGTTTGTCCTGTGTTCAGATCTCTTTGCCTGGCATGCTGTCTCCTTCTGCCAGGCCTTTTGTGGGCACCATCTCAGTCCCATGCCCTGTCCGACGTGCGCACGACACCAGTGGTGCGGGTGGTCAAAAGTGCTTCGCCTGCCGTTGTGAACATCACGAGCACAAGCGTGCAGGGGGGGAGGAGCCTCTCTCCTCTGGAACAGTTTTTCGGCGACTTTGGCGGCATGCCAAGAAGGGCGCGCAAGCGCGTGAGCCTTGGATCCGGCGTCATTGTGGACGGCAAGAGGGCGCTTGTGCTCACCAACTCCCATGTGGTGCAGTCCGGGACGGACATACAGGTGCGTCTCAATGACGGCCGCGAGTTCAAGGCACGTCTGCGCGGCGCCGATCCCGATTTCGACTTGGCCGTGCTCGAACTGGAAGGCGCCCGCAGTCTGCCCTCCCTGCCCATGGGCGACAGCACGGATGTGCAGCCCGGCGAAACGGTCATAGCCATAGGCAATCCCTTCGGCTTCACCCATACGGTGACCACAGGCGTCGTCTCGGCCCTCGGGCGTACCATACGCTCCGAGGGCGGGATTTTCACGGATCTCATCCAGACCGATGCCGCCATCAATCCCGGCAATTCTGGAGGACCGCTCATCAATCTGGACGGCAGCCTCATAGGCATCAACACCGCTGTCTACGGCAAGGGCTGGGGCATAGGCTTTGCCATTCCTATCAACAAGGCCCGCCTTGTCATGGACCGCCTCCTGGACGGTCGCAGGCCTTCGCCCCTCTGGCTCGGCATTCAGGCCAGTGACATCGATCAGCGCCTGGCCATGGAGTACGGCCTCATGCGTCCGCGGGGCATTGTGGTGAGCGGCATCTATCAGAAGACACCTGCGGCCAAGGCAGGCCTTGAGCCAGGCGACGTGATTCTCTCGGTCAACGGCACGCCTATCACGAGCAGGCGCGAGTTTTTGCATCTTCTGCGCAATCAGGTGGAAGGCACGACCCTGACCCTTGAGGTGCAGAATCTGCAGACACCGGACAAGACCCGCCAAGTGCAGCTTGTGCCCCAGGTCTTCACGGACGAGAGGGCGTTGCAGATCATGGAACGGCGCTGGGGCTTCACGGTGCGCAGGCACAGGGGGCAGGGCGTTGTTCTGGATACGGTGGATCGCCACGGACCTGCGTCCTTTTTGCGCAAGGGTGACATTGTGCTTGGGGTGAGCGGTGCCGAGGTGGACAGCGTGGCCACCTTGGCCGCCCTGTTTAGGGAGGAACGGCTCTCCAACAGTGTCCTTCTGCTCATCGAGCGCGGGGGCAGAGCCTATTATGCCCGTTTGCAGATGGAGTGAGAAAAGATTGTAATCCCCGAGAATGTTACAACTGAAATTTCCTTTGATATCGACTTGTTAGGCTAGAATAAGCGAACCTGTCCCTTGACACGGCCCATGGTATTGTCAATACTTTAGGAGCTGCGAAACCTTTCGCAGCGCTATACCATCCCAAGGTCGGTGACCTTTTTTGGAGGAAACTATGTCTTACGAAGTGACTGTTGATTCTGACAAGTGCGTGGGCTGTGGCGAATGCGTGGATGTCTGCCCCGTTGAAGTCTACGAACTCAAAGACGGCAAGTCCGAACCCACCAACTACGAAGAATGCCTTGGCTGCGAATCCTGTGTGGAAGTCTGCGCCCAGGATGCCATCCAGGTCAAGGAACTTTAATTTTTTTCAGGGCTTCAAGAAGCCTCTGCAAGCAAGTGCCGCTAGGCGAATCCTCGCCCGGCGGCACTCCTTTATTTTTTCTTTTTTCGGCTTCCCCGGTCGGCATTCCTTGACCAAATGATTTTGCGATCTATTTGTTCATGCAGTAGCGTCAGGAAGGAGTAGTGATCCATGGTGCCGGATCTTTCCCCCATTTTTACCCAGTATGAAAAGCTGCGCGGCTTTGTAGACACCGCCTTTGCGCAGGTACAGAAGCAGTACGGCTCCTGTGTCACCTGCCATGTGGGCTGCAGCGACTGCTGCCACGCACTTTTCGATCTTTCCCTGGTCGAGGCCATGTACCTGAACAGGGCCTTTCAGCAGAAGTTCGGCTATGGTCCCGAGCGTTCGGCGCTCCTGGAACGGGCCAGCGAGACGGACCGCAAGCTCGTCCGCATCAAGAAGGGCCTCTATCTTGAGGAAAAGAACGGACAGGCCACAGAAAGCATCTTGCAGGAAGCAGCCGGGCTGCGCATGCGCTGTCCCCTGCTCGACGACGACAACAAATGCATTCTCTATGAGGCCCGTCCCATTACCTGCAGGGCCTACGGCATTCCCACCAGCATAGCCGGCCAGGGCCATGTCTGCGGAAGCTCCGCCTTCGACAAGGGGGGACAGTACCCCACAGTCAAGCTAGACCGGGTGCAGGAAGCCCTCATGGACATGAGCCTTGCCATAGAAAGGGCCGTGAACAGCCGCTTCGACAAGCTGCATGAAGTCTTCATGCCCGTTTCCATGGCCCTTTTGACAAATTTTGACGACACCTTCCTGGGTATCGGCCCTGCCAGACGTGAAGACTGATCTGCCTAGATAGAGGTTATAGCATGCCGAGCTTTCTTGCTGATATTCATGCGTGTATGTATCGCGACGGAACTCCCCAGGAGCTGACTCCGGAACAGGAGGCCAGCAAGCGGGAAATGTATGAGAAGATGAAGCCCCGCAGCAGGCGCTTCATTGATCGTATAGGCTACGAGAACTGGGATCCCTTCCAGAAGCCCAATGATCCTCTGGACATTCGTCAGGATGCTACCAAGAGAACCACACAGCAGCTTGTGCGCGAATTTTTGCAGCTCATGGGCAGCAGCGAGAGCTACAGCAACGAATACGCACGGGGAGCTCTGCAGGCAGCCCTGGGCATTGTCAATCGTGATGAAACCATGCGCGGTACCTTCGATTTCTGTCTGTGGTACTGCGATCTTCTGCGCCGCGAGGGCCACGTCAGGCCCCAGGGCCCGGAGTCCATGCCCCGCTAGGACAGGGCGCAGAACCTCCATCCTGTACAGGAAAAAGGTACAGAGCAGTCAACGCCCCCTGCCTAAAGGCCGAGGCTTGTAAAAGCCTCGGTTTGCTCTGAACCAATTCGGAAAGCCCATAATGCCGTATCATCCTGCAGAAGCGCGCATACTGCTCAGGGAAAGGAAGGCATTTGTGAAGAGGAACACTCCCTGTACCATTCAACGCACTCTTCCCATCAAGGAAAAACTGTCCCCTGTCAGTCTGGGTGTCGATGCCGGCTCCAGGCATATCGGCCTCTCGGCAACAACAGAAAAGGAGAACTTGCAGGCGTCAGAAATCGGGACGCGCACGGACGTGAGCGCGCTTTTGTCCACAAGACGGCACTGTCGTCGGGAAAGGCTCCATCGCAAAGACGCGCTCTCGCGCCACGCTTCGACAATCGGATTCACAGCAAGAACAGGGGAGGGCTTGCCCCCTCGGTCGAAAACATCCTTGCCGCGCCTGTCTCCCGCATTGAGGATGTGCTGAAACTTTTGCCGCCACAAGGAGCGTCATCGAAGCGGCTTCCCCTGACCTCCAGCTCATCGGGAATCCCGGGCTCTCGGGTCTCCAGTATCAGCAGGGGGAACAGCTCGGCTTCTGAAACACGCGTGAGTACGTGCTCTGCCGTGACAAGCACACGTGCCAGCACTGCCATGGCACAAGCAGGGAGCAGGTACTCCAGGTCCATCATCTGGAGCGCAGACGCACAGGTGGTGACGCCCCAGCAATCTCATGATTCTGTGCACAACCTGTCCCGATGCACTGCATCGGGGCACGATCGAACTCAAGGCAAAGCACGGTCGGTCTTTCAAGGCAGAAGCCGTCATGAACATCATGAGATGGACTGCCCTTGCGAGGCTGAAGGCTGCTCACAAGGAGCTTGAGATTCAGCATGCGTACGGCTCTGTCACGAAGCAGACACGCATTGACCTCGGCCTTGAGAAGACGCCTCATACGGACTCTTTCTGCAGAGCCGGGAATCTGCGGGCTCAGCGGCTCGACTGCTTTCTCTCTCAGAAGCAGACCCGTCGTCACAATCGGCAGATCCACAAGATGACGATCTGCAAAGGGGGGCTTTCACAAGCTCAATCAGGCTCCCTACGGGGTTTATGGGCTCCGGCCTTTTGACAAGGTGCTCTGCAACGGCGAAGCTGGTTTCGTCTTCGACCGAAGGTCTTCCAGATACTGTGATGTCCGCAGACTCGACGGCACGCGTCTTTTTTGCAGGCATCAGTTACAAGAAGCTGCGTCGTATCGAAAGACGCAAAACATACCTTACGGAAATCAGAAAGGAGGACGGCGCTTCCTCCCTTGCATAAATGCAGGGGTATCCGCGCCAGTATTTGTGATGAAAGACAAATACGATGATATTGACGAATACATCCGCGATCTTCAGGATGCCATCCAAAAGTCCAACGGAGAGTGTGCGGCCCATCACTACAATCTCGGCCTGGCCCTGCTGAGCAAGCGCGACTTCATGGGCGCCGAAACAAGCTTCCGTGACGCCCTGCGCGAGTCTCCGCACATGGCCGAGGCCATGGTGCAGCTTGGCGGCATCTGTCTGCAGCGCGGCGACCTCGACGGCTGTCTCAACTACAACACCGAAGCTGCCGCCTGCCGTCCCAAGTTTGCCGTGGCCGAAAGCAATATTGCCTTTGTCCACCTGCAGCGCCGCGACCCAGACAAGGCCCTGAACCATCTCTCCAAGGCCCTGAAGTGGGATCCCAAGTTCGTGCAGGCCCGCAATGACGAAGTCATTGCCTACTTCATGAAGGGCGACTACGCCAAGTGCGAAGAATGCTGCCGCGCCCTGCTTGCCGACGAACCCTCCTTTGCTCCTGCCTGGCAGAACCTGGCCCTGGCGCTCTTTGAACAGGAACGCTATCAGGAAGCCAAGGAAGCCATGGACAAGGCTGCTTCCCTGGGCTTCAGCGTGCCCGAGGGCTTCCAGCAGGAAATGGCTGCCAAGTTGGCTTAAGAAGGCCAGGAACGAGAATTTCCCTGCCCGGAAAAAAGGACACAGAGGAACGGTCCCCAATCGAACTGCGCAAGGCAGCGATCGACCGTTTCTCCCCTGTGTCCTTTTTTCGTGCCCCTGCGAAACGGGGCCTCAGGCTCTGTTCTTGTGTCAGAAGGAGAGGGCCAGTCCCACAGGGCAGTGGTCCGAACCAAACTGCTCCTTTTCTATCCAGGCGTCGCGTATGTTGTCCTTCAGTTCCTCGGAGACAAAGAAGTAGTCTATGCGCCAGCCGATGTTCTTCTCCCTGGCCCTGGACTTGTAGGACCACCAGGAATAGGCGTCTTTTTCGTCTCCGTGCACATGGCGAAAGGTGTCGATCCAGCCAAGATCCGTCATCCTGTCGAGAAAGGCGCGTTCCTCGGCCAGAAAGCCCGTGTTGAGGACATTCTGCTTGGGACGGGCAAGATCGATTTCCCGGTGGGCTATGTTGAAATCGCCGCAGACCACCACGGGCTTGTGTTCTCGCAACTTTTGCGCATAGGCAAGGAAGGACTCGAAAAAGCCCATCTTGTATTCCAGGCGCTTGAACTTGCCCTGATGCTTGCCGTTTTCATCCAGTATCTCCGCACCGCCGTTGGGGAAGTAGCCGTTGATATAGTGAAAGTGCTCGTATTCCAGATGCAGGATGCGGCCTTCTCCCTGCCATTTTTCCACAGGCAGCTCCTTCTGCACGGCCAGGGGGACGGTTCGTGTGTAGACAGCCACGCCTGAATAGCCCTTCTTGACGGTGCTCGAGGCAAAGTACGGGGTCCAGCCCTCGGGGCTGGTCAGGCTTGCGTCAAGCTGTTCGGGCATGGCCTTGGTTTCCTGCAGACCGATGATGTCTGCCGTGCTGTGTGCAAACCACTGCCAGTCGTCCTTGGCAGATACGGCTCTCAGGCCGTTGACGTTCCAGGAAACAAGTTTCACCTGCATGCGCACTCCTTGCAGGAGAGGCCCTTTTGCTTCGGCTCTGTTGGACAAGGCACAGGGACTCCCCGGTCTCGTTGGGTGATACGTATTTGATTTTTCAGCCGTCCTCTGCCATACTGCTCGAGACTTGGCAAGAAGAAAAGCTGCGTGCCGACAACGCAAGAACGGGCGTGCACGAAGGAAGCTGCTGCACCTTCTGGCACATCCTTGCCCCCTGTCCGAAACAGGCCTTCTTCTGCCTTTTTCTTGTGTTCTTTGCAGGAGCACGAGCCTCAGGGGACACAAGCGACCATCAAGATCGTACTCACACAGTTCATATACAGGATTATACTACGGTTCAAACGGGTATTGCCCGTGCTGCCTTCAAGGAGGGCACATGACTTCACTCCCTCAGGTTTTGAAAAACTGGGACTGGGACAAGCTGCAGGAGAAGCGGTCCAAGCAGAAGGGCTACACTCCGCCGCCTCGGGATCCGGAGCCCGAAGAACAGGGCCAGGACAGCGAGGACAGAAGAAACCGCGGCTTTTTCGGCGGTGGCTCTGGCGATGAGGGCGGCAGTTCCGGCGGTTCAGGACGCGGGAACGGCAGAAAACCGAAGGTCATTGCCTTCAAGCTGCCCAAGTCCGGCTTTGGCAACGGCAAGGGTGTGTTTGTGCTTCTGGCCGTGCTTGTGGCCGTATGGCTTCTGTCCGGCATCTACATTGTAGAACCCGATGAAGAGGGCGTTGTCCTGCGCTTTGGCAAGTATGACCGCAGCACAGGCCCAGGCCCCCACTATGCTCTGCCCATGCCCATAGAGACCGTGTACACGCCCAAGGTCACCCAGGTCATGCGCAGCGAGATTGGCTATCGCAACGTGGGCCAGTCCCTGACCTTCCAGCAGGGCCGGGTGCGCACCATGCCCCAGGAAGCCTCTATGCTCACGGGCGACGAAAACGTGGTCAACGTGCAGTTCTCGGTGCAGTACAAGATCAAGGACGCAGTGCAGTACCTCTTCAATATTGCCGACCCCACCTCCCTTGTGCACAATGCCGCTGAAGCGGCCATGCGCGAGGTCATAGGCAACAATCTCATCGATTCGGCCATCACGGACGGCAAGCTGCAGATTCAGAGCGATGCGACCCAGCTTCTGCAGACCATTCTCGACCGCTACGGTGCCGGCATACAGGTGCTGGCCGTGCAGCTGCAGGACGTGCATCCGCCGCAGGAAGTCATTGAGGCCTTCAAGGACGTGGCCAGCGCCAGGGAAGACAAGAGCCGTATCATCAACGAGGCAGAGGCCTACCGCAATGCCCTGCTGCCCGGTGCCCGCGGCGAAGCCTCGGCCATCCGCAACGAGGCAGAGGCCTATGCAGCCACCAGGGTGCAGAATGCCGAAGGTGCTGCCAGCCGGTTCGAGGCTCTGCGTGTGGAGTACGAAAAGGCTCCCGAAGTGACAGGACAGCGTCTGTATTACGAAACCATGGAAGATATCCTGCAAAAGGCCCAGGAAAAGGTGGTCATGGACGGCCAGGCGGGCGAACGGGCCCTGCCGTACCTGCCCCTGCCGACCCTGTCGCCCTCTTCTGCCTCCAGGCCGCAGGCTGAGGCAGCCAAGGAGCTCCGCAAGTGAACAAGAGTCTGACAAGTCTGCTCCTGGTCGTTTTTGTCCTTGGCGCACTGCTCACGCAGTCCGTTTTCACGGTCAACCAGATGGAAACGGCCATAGTCCTGCAGCTCGGTGAACCCAAGGACGAAGTCTACAAGCCGGGCCTGCATTTCAAGATTCCCTTCATCCAGAAGGTGGTCTTCTTTGACGCCAGGGTTCTGGACTACGAGGCCAGCTCCCGTGAAGCCTTTACCGTGGACAAGAAGGCCATAGTCCTGGACAACTATGCCCGCTGGCGCATTACCGATCCCTTGCAGTTCTACCGCACCATGCGCACCATGGTCGGTGCTCAGGCCCGCCTGGACGACGTGGTCTACTCCCAGCTGCGTGCCATGGTCGGCGGCTATACCCTCTCCGAGGTCGTCTCCACCCAGCGTGCCGCCATCATGACCGAAGTCACCGAAAAGGTGAAAGACATCATGAAGCACTTTGGCGTGGAAGTGATTGACGTGCGCATCAAGCGCACGGACCTGCCGCCGGAAAACCTGCGCGCCATCTTCGGCCGCATGCGCGCCGAGCGTGAACGCCAGGCCAAGCAGTACCGCTCCGAGGGCGAGGAAGAATCGACGCGCATCCGTTCGGACGCCGACAGGCAGAAGGCCATCATCCTTGCCGATGCGGCCAGGGACAGCCAGATCATCCGCGGTGACGCCGACGCCAGGGCCGCCCAGATCTACGCGGATGCCTACAACAAGAACAAGGACTTTTATGCCTTCCAGCGCTGGCTGGAAGCCATGCGCGTCTCCTTTGACGAAAACAGCAAGATGGTTCTGTCAAGCCCCGATGCCCTGCTCAAGCGCCTGAAGTAGATCTTGAGCCCTGGAGGAAGCGTTTGGCATGTTTCAAAAGCTGACCTGTGTGCAGGAAGGTGTCCTCAGAAGGGGTGCCTTTCTGTTTTTCCTGTTCCTCATCATGTGTCTTCCGGCCTGTGCGGCCCAGAGGGAAGAGAGTGCCGTGCACAGGACTCCAGTCCTTCCGATGGAGCACACGAGCCTAGCCCTTGCCCCGGAATGGCAGGATTTGCGTGCCCGCCTGGCCGCAGACGGCCTTGCGGGCACGGAAGTGGATGTCCTGCTGGCCAGCCTGGGCCCGAGGACAGAGTCGCCCATGGGCCGCAAGATGGTGGAGCTCTACAAAAAGAACTTTCTGCCAAGGCCGCCCTCGAAAAAGCCCGCCCGGGACGCCGTGTACAAGGGCGTGGTCACCACGGCCAATGCCCGCCTGTGCAAAACCTTTATCCAGGAGCACAAGGCGGCCTTTGATCAAGCGTACAGGCGCTATGGCGTGCCGCCTTCCGTTGCCTGCGCCTTGCTCTTTGTGGAGACACGACTTGGGAAGTATCTTGGCGATGTGCAGGAAAATGCCCTGCAGACCTTAGCCAGCATGGCCGAGAGCCGCACTCTTGAAAGCATTCCTTCATGGTACGGCAAAATGCCTGGCTATGAGGCCCATGCAGCGTGGTTTGCCGAGATCATGCCAAAGAGAGCCGACTGGGCCTACCGGGAAACCCGGGCCCTTGTGCTCTACATGCTGGACAATGGCATACAGGCAGACATGCTGCCTGGTTCCATCTACGGAGCCATAGGCCTGTGCCAGTTCATGCCAAGCAACATCAGGCCCTACGGCGTGGACGGCAACGGCGACGGCGTCATCAACCTCTACGTGCCCGATGATGCCGTGGCGAGCCTTGCCAACTATTTGGCGCGACACGGCTGGAAAGCCAAATCCTCGAAAGAGGCAAGGCACAAGGTGCTCATGCGCTACAACAAGTCCACAGTCTATGCCAATACCATCCTGGCCCTGGCCGATCGCGTGGACAGGCTTCGCACGCCTGCCCAGGGGACGGCCGGCAGGTAGGCAGCCGGTCTCCATGCTTGAAGCTCCCCCGTTTCACAACGGGGGATTCTCTCCCAGAACAAGAAAATGGCTTTCTGCAGAACCTTTCGGCCA
>CALVHF010000020.1 GCA_944327295.1 uncultured Desulfovibrio sp.
GGCGAATGCAACGCCATCCTGCTGCCCTACGTCTGCGAATACAACCGTATCTCCAGCCGTCGCCGCTTCGGCCGCATCGCCGCTCTCCTGGGCGAACTGACCAAGGGCAAGACCGCTGACGAAGCTTCCCGTCTCGCCATCTCGGCCATCCGTACCCTGTCCAACGACGTGGAAATTCCTGCCAACATCCGTGCCTGCGCTGCCAAGTACGGTGTGCAGGTCAGCGAAGACGACATTCCGATCATGACCGCCAATGCTCAGAAGGACGCTTGCGGCCTCACCAACCCCCGCAAGATGACCGACGCTGCCGTCGCCGCCATCTACAAGGCTGCCTTCTAAGCACTCCTTCTCTTCCCTGACAAAATCCTGGCCTCCGGTTTCTGCCGGAGGCCTTTTTTTGCGCCCAGAGCCCTGTCGAAAGCTGCCTTGCGGCAGGGATTGCTCCCTGAAGGACCAGCAGCCGATGCGGCCTGCCTGTCAGACCCGAACGTCGGGAAAACAGAGTGCCGGCACAAAAAAACAGCCGCCCAGGCCCGTGTGTCAGGCCCGTTTGCGGCTGTTTTGCATACACAACATTGTGCTGTCTTTCTGGCTGTTTCTGCTCGGCTGTTCCTGAAACGTACGTTTTCTGCCTCGCTGTGCCAGGGCTGATCCCGCACGGATACAGGCAGGCTCTGTGTCTCCTTGTATTCTCTCCAAGTCCTACCGTTCAGGCCGATCGATCCTATGCACCTTTCTGGCAAGGCTTTTTGGCAGCACCCTGGCCAGATCCCGTGCAAAGGCCTGCACAAGACGGCTTTCTGCCGAGACAACGACATCAAACATCTGGCTTGTGCCAAAGGGCGGCATGTTCACCGTCTCCGAGCTCGCAAAGCTGCCGCGGCCAAGCATGGTCCTGTTCTCGCGATCCAGCAGGGCCCAGCGGGCTTCCAGCACCACCTGCCCCTTTGTGTCCGCGTCAAAGCGCAGGACTTCAATGTGCAGGGCATAGGTCGTGTCAGGCCTGTCGGCTCCCATGGGCAGCATGGTCACGTTCTCGCGCAGCATGGGCTCGGCCAGCATGCTGGTGAGCACACGGCGCATGCCCTGTTGCAGGGGCTCGGCCCAGACATTGAAGCGGGGCACTGTCAGTCCCGTGCCGTCTGCTGCCCGCACGACCACGCCTGGCCTGTCCAGGTAGCCAGGCACAATGAGCGCGCCTATGGCCAGGGTTTTTGTGGGCAGGTTGGCCGCATTCAGGGGTGCATGGTCGCTGGCCAGCATGTAGAAGTCCGTGGGACGGCTCTGGCCGCAGCCTGCAAGCAGGCTGACACAGAGGAGAACAAGAACGGTGAATACTGAAGTCGGACGCATTAGTAGGCTCCTTGGCGACCACGCAGTATGGCTTCCGGATTGCGTTCCAGGGTATCGGCAAAATTGCGCAGCGAACGGGCGGCAGCAGAGCCGTCCCTGAGCAGGCGCGCCAGGCTGCTGGTCAGAGGCGAGTCCGGGGCCACCAGCTGCTGGGAGGAAAGGGCAAAGGCCTGCAGCTGCTTGAAGGCCAGATCAAAATCCTTCAGGGCCGTGCGCAAGTCCGCCAGGGCCGCAGGGGTTTGTTCGCGCAGATGGCCTGTGCTGTCGGCCAGGTTGGCAAGAACGCGTGCAAGCAGGCCGGGCACGTCCTTCATATCCTTCAAAAGGGCCTGGGACTCGGTAAAGGTGCCTTCAATGGCGGCAAAGGTGCGCTGGATGGCGCCGCTGCTCAGAAAGGCATTGATTTGCACGATGGAGTGCTCGAGATTGGCGACAAGCTCGTCGAGCGGAATCTTGCCCAGGGTTTTCTGCAGGGACTCTATGGGCGAGGCAATGGTGGGAATTTCCAGCAGGGGATTGGGCGAGAGGAACTGGGCCTTGTGGTCCGGATAGAAGTCCAGCTGTATGCGGGACTGGCCCGTCAGAAAGCTGGAGGTCTGCAGCTGGGCCCGCATGCCCTTGCTTATCATGTCGCGGATGATTTCCTGCTCCGTATTCTCGTCTCTCACATGTTCCCCTGTGGCCAGCACCAGGTTGTCCGCATTGATGCGGATGTTGACCGGTGTGGTGACACCCACGTTGCTGGCATTGGCCATAAGGGTGATGCGCGTGACCGAGCCCAGGGGCACGCCGCGCAGCATGACCGGCGATCCGATGGAGAGGCCGCTCACCGATGAGTTGAAATACAGGACATATTCCGTGTCCGAGGTCATGTACTTGCCGCCGCCCAGGGCAATAATGCCTGCTATGAGCAGGGCGATGGTGCCAATGATGAAGGCACCGACTCCAGCCTTGTGTTTTTCAAGATTCATGTTCCTGCCCCGCAGTCCTCAATGCGAAAAGCGATCTGTCTGTGAAGCACAGTTCAGACGGTCCTGTCGCTGACAGCCGTCTCGCCGCCCCTGGTGAGAAAGCGCAGGGTGGCCGGATCCGTGGCAGCGTCATGGAGAAGATCATGGGGATTGCCGCAGGCTGTCATCCGCCTTGTGTCGGCATCCAGAAAGATACAGGTCGTGGCTATGCTGAAAATGCTGGCAAGCTCGTGGGACACGATGACAAAGGTGGTCCCGAGGCCGTTGCGCAGCTCCACGATGAGATCGTCCAGCAGCCTGGAGCTCACGGGGTCCAGGCCCGCCGAAGGTTCGTCCAGGAAGAGCACGGCCGGATCCAGGGCCAGGGCCCTGGCCAGGCCTGCACGCTTGCGCATGCCGCCGGAAATTTCCGACGGATAGTAGTCCTCGAAACCGGCCAGACCTGTGAGGGCCAGCTTGAGTCGTGCCTGGGAACGGATTTCCCCGGCAGAAAGGGAGGTATACTGCTCCAGCGGCAGGGCCACGTTCTCTGCCAGGGTCATGGAGCTCCACAGGGCTCCCTGCTGAAAGAGCACCCCGCTCCTGCGGCGTGCGGCATAGCGATCTTCCAGGCTGCCCGGCCAGAAGGGCCGGTTCAGAAAGGTCACGGCCCCCGAGGCAGGCTCCTTGAGGCCCATGAGCACACGCAGGAGTGTCGACTTGCCGCAGCCCGAACCGCCCATGATGAAGAAGATGTCCCCGGGCCGCACGTCAAAGGAGACATCGTGCATGAGCACAAAGCTGCCGTAGCCGACGGTCAGGCCCCTTGCCGACAAAACGCTCTGCGTTTCGGACGCGGTGCTGGGAGAGAAATCGGGCATGGGCTTCAGATCTCCAGGACGTTGCAGATGATGGTGATGATGGCCGTCGAGATGATGATGCCAACCAGGGAGTGAACCACGGCCGTTGTGGTGGCCACGCCGACGCCCTGGGCACTGCGCGAGCAGCGCATACCGTGATAGCAGCCGAACAGGGCTATCACAATGCCGAACACGGTCGCATAGACAAGGCCCACCAGCCCGTGCTGGAAGGAGACCATCTGCACCGTGGCATCAATGTATTGTGCAGGCGCCAGATCAAGAATGGAGACGCCAACGAGAAAGCCGCCCACCATGCCCATGAAATCGGCAACGACCGTGAGCAGCGGCACCATGAATGCCAGGGAGAGCATGCGGGGCAGGACCAGAAAGTCCGTGGGCGAAATGCCCATGGTCTCCAGGGCATCCACTTCCTCGTTGACCTGCATGGTCCCTATGAGGGCCGCATAGGCTGCGCCCACCCGGCCGGACATGACCACGCCCACCATGACTGCACCCATGACGCGCAGCATGCCGATGCCAACCAGGCCGGCCACATAGATCTGGGCCCCGAAATTGGTCAGCTGCACGGCGCCCACAAAGGCCAGAATGAGGCCGAAGAGCATGTTGGTGAGGGCAATGATCCCCAGGGAGCCGACGCCGCATTCGTACATGGCCGCAAAAAGATCCTTGGATCGCATGCTGGAGCGGCCCCGCACAAGGCGTGCGAGGGACAGGGTCACATCGCCGAGAAAGGAAAGAAAATCGCCCACGCGGCCGGGCAGGGTCAGGGCCCTGCCTCCGAGCCAAGCAAGAAAACTCTCCTGGCTCCGTTCCCTGCCAGAGCCCTTCTTGCGATCCACGGCAAAGGCCAGGCCAATAAGTTTTTTGAGTTCGTCCGGGAGCGCATTCTCGACCTCTATCCCGCGCTCCCGGGCCTGCCGGATGCAGTCCACCACAAAGGCCAGCAGGGACGAATCCCATTCTCCAAGGTGTTCGGCCCTGAGGCAGAGGCTTGCGATCCCGTCTCCGGCAAGGTTGTGCCTTGCTGCAGCGGCCTCCCTGGGCAGAGAATGATCCAGGGTCCAGTGCCCTGAGACCGTAATCGTCAGAAGAGCGCCCTGCCGGTCCACGGCAATGCCGCAGGCAGCAGGACTGCCTCCGGGCCTGACCTCGGCCCCGGGCTTTCTTCCGGCCTCTGGCTGTCCTGCCCCTTCATCCGGGGACACAGCGGGGGGGATTGCTTTCTTCACCAGCTCACAACCTCTTCTTGCCTGAAAACGCGTCTGCTCCGCGACCAGTGCCCGGCTGCAAAAAGCCATGCCAGAATCCCGGCATCCCGGGATCTTGACAGACTGGTACGACTGGGAGACAAAACCTGACAGACGGAGAAAAAACTCTGCAGACTATACCCCGGAAAAGTTACGTCTTTTGCCAGACTCTGTCAAAAGAAGACGAGGCTGACACGGGTCTTTTCCCTGTCAATCCCCCGGGAACCAGCCCTGATGTCCGGGACAGGCCCTGCCCGCATCCTGTATGTGGCACGTCCTTGTCCGATCGACCTTCTGCACTCCCCCACATACGCCGCAAGGAGAAGTTCCATGCCCCTGTCCGCCCCCTTTTCGTCAGCAGACCGTCCCATCTTCCTCATGGACGGCACAGCCTATCTGTACAGAGGCTTTTATGCGAACAGCTCCCTGCAGCGCTCCGACGGCTTTCCCACCGGAGCCCTGACCGTGGTCACCCGCATCCTGCTGCGCATCCTTCGCCAGGAACGACCCGCCTGGTTTGCCTTTCTCAAGGACGGCCACGGCAAGAACTTCCGCCACGAGGTCTACCCGAGCTACAAGGCCAACCGCATGGCCATGCCCGAGGCCCTGGCCAGCCAGATGGAGCCTGTGGAGCGCATGGTGCGGGCCCTGGGCCTTCATTTCGAGGAGTCCAGGGGCTGCGAGGCAGACGACTGCATAGCCTCCCTGGCCGCCCGATTCTCCCCGGATCATCCCGTGGTCATTGTCTCTGCAGACAAGGATCTGAAGCAGTGCCTGCGGCCCAATGTCATCATGTGGGATCCGGCCGCAAAGGACGAAAAGATCATCACCATGCAGGGCGTGGAGGAAGAGGCCGGCATTCCCGTCTCCCTGTGGGCGGATTTGCAGGCCCTGACCGGCGATGCCGTGGACAATATTCCCGGCGTCCCGGGCATAGGCCCCAAGACGGCCCTGCAAATCCTCAAGGATTTTCCCGGTCTGGAAGACATCCGCGACCGCTTCCGCCTCCTCTCCCCCAAGCATCAGAAAAAGCTCGAGGGCCATCTCGAGGACATGTTTGTCTACAGAAAGCTGACTACACTCTCCACCGAGCAGTGCCCCGACGTCACCCTGGACGATTTGAAGACAGGCTCGGTCAACATCAATGAAGCCCTGGCCCTGGCCAAGGAATTTGAAATGCGGGCCCTGATGCGTGAAATCATGGCCATTGGCAGGGAAAATGCCCAGGGCCAGGGCATGACCTTCACAAGAAGCAAGGAACAGACCGCCTCGCAGGCAGCTGCACAGGCAGCCACACGCTCTGCAGAGCCCGCATTCGAGCGGGACGAGACCGATCTGCTCAAGGCCTCCATGGGCGCTTCCCTGCTGGATATTGCCAGGGGTTCCAGCACCCAGGGGTTGAAGAAGCTTGCCACGCCGGAAGCGCTGCCGCCCTGCGCTGGCCGACGCCTGGCCGTCATCTGGCCGGACGGATGTGACGGCCCCTGCGCCGTGGGCCTGACCGCAACGGATGGAAGTGACAGCAGCGAATTTCTCTGGACCGGAGCCCTGACGGATCTTGTGCACTGGAGCGAGGCTGCCGCCCTGCTGGTCGTCAGCGATGCCAAGCCCCTGCTTAAAAAGGGCAGCCCCTGGCAGGAAACGACTCTGCTGCGCAGCAAGGGCCGCGGGCTCTATGATCTGAGCCTTGCCGCCTACCTCTTCAATCCCGAGGAAAGCAACTACTCGTGGGCCAGGCTCGTGGGTCAGGCAAGCCTGCCCAACGACATAGACGGCAAGGGACCGGGGCTTGTGGCTCTGGCCATGGAGGCCTGGGGCAGGAGCCGTCTTGTGCGCGACGCCCTCTCCGATCTCTACCACAATCTGGAGCTGCCGCTCACGGCCGTGCTGGCCAGCATGGAGGATACGGGCATCTGCATCGACATGCTGGCCTTCCAGAACTTCCTTGGCGAAGTACGCCAGGAACTGAGCATGCTGACCCAGAAAATCTACGACGAGGCGGGGGAAACCTTCAATCTGCGCTCGGCCCAGCAGCTCGGAGAAATTCTCTACACAAAACTCAAGCTGCCCATGACCCGCAAGACACGCAACGGGCAGCCGTCCACAAGCCAGGAGGCACTGGAAAGCTTGGCGGGCCATGCCATCATTGATGCCCTTCTGCGCTTCCGCAAGCTGGAAAAGATGCGCTCCACCTATCTTGAGCCCCTGCCACGGCTCACGGATCGCCAGGGCCGCCTGCACACCACCTTCAATCAGGAAGCCACGGCCACAGGCAGGCTCTCCTCCAGCAGTCCCAACCTGCAGAACATTCCCGTGCGCGGAGCCCTTGGCAAGCGCATGCGCTCCTGCTTCGTGGCCTGCCCGGGATCCCTGCTCGTGAGCTGCGACTACTCCCAAATCGAGCTGCGGGTCCTGGCCTTCATGAGCCAGGATCAGGCCCTTCTGCAGGCCTTTGCCAACAACGAGGACATTCACACCCGCACGGCAGCCCTTATCTACGAATGCGAGCCCGCGGACATCACCTCCGATCAGCGCCGCAATGCCAAGACCATCAACTTCGGCCTCATCTACGGCATGGGCGCCCAGAAGCTGGCCCGGGAAATCGGTGTCACCTCCAATGAAGCCAAGGCCTTCATCAAACGCTACTTTGAAAAGCTCACAGGGCTCAAGGCCTTCTACGAACGGGTGGAGCAGGACGCCCTGCAGCACGGCTTTGTCACTACCCTGGGCGGCCGGCGCAGGCTTCTGCCCAACATCAGCTCCAACAATGCCCAGGAACAGGCCCTGGCCCGCCGCCAGGCCATCAATACGGTCATCCAGGGATCTGCGGCAGACATCATCAAGATGGCCATGCTCAGTGTCTGGCAGGATGAGGAGCTCGCCCGCATGCAGGCCCGCATGGTGCTGCAGATCCATGACGAATTGGTGCTGGAAGTACCTGAAGCCTGGGCCAGGGCTGCCGGCGAACGCGTGGTCAGCCTCATGGAAGGCGTCCAGCCGGGAGGCCGAGCCTTTGAGCCCAGGCTCAAGGTGGACTGGGGCACAGGCAGGGACTGGGGTACGGCCCACTAATTCCCGCCCTGCTGCCTCCTCCCGATTCCACGCACGGCTCTTTCCCTCAAAATGCGCGAAGGCTGCCTGCACCTGCAGACAGCCTTCCTTCGTCTTCAGAATCAGGCGATTCTGGATCGAGTCTTTTCCTGTGCCTACCTTGCAAGCCAGTCGGGTCCCTGGGCAGGCTGACAGATCTCGGCATCGGTCATGGTGTAGCCTTCGAGCGAGCCCTCGCGAACCTGCACACAGGCAAAGCGCAGCTCGCTGTCCTGGGCAGCCTTGATGCAGCGGCCGGCGCCTGTGCCCACACGGAAGCAGTCGCCTGCCTCAATCTCATGCACAGCCCCGTCAATCCACACACAGCCCCTGCCGGCCAGGACAAGATAGATTTCCTCGTTGTGCTTGTGACTGTGCACAAAGGGCACGCTGGCGCCTGCGGGCAGACAGTTGAAGGAGACCTCGGCACCGGTCAGGGCAAGGGCATCGTGCAGCTCCGTGCGGGCGGCCTGCATATCCACATGTGTCTTGGAAAAAGCGCTCATGGAACAACTCCTTTTTTTGTTTGATATCGAACTATTTGTGCGTCAGGCTGTACGCCTGAACTGAACAGGAGAGGACATCGTCCGTCTTCTGATGACAGACAAATAATTCGATATCGAACATTTGTCAACTCTGAAATATCCTGCTGACCTTCAGGGGGGCCGTCTGCAGGCTCGAAAATCCGTGAAACAGCCTCCTCTCCTGCACAACCGTCTTGCCTAATCGGCCCGGATTTGTTCTTCTGTGTCTTGGGACTTTCCGCATTGTCCAACAGCAGAGAGGCGGCAAAGGCGTCAGCAAGAGAACAGACGTTCTCTGCTCGGGACTCACATGATCGTGTGCCTGCCCTTCTCTTTTGCAGAACTTTCCATTCACCATACATTTCCATGAGTGCAGCCCCGGGCCTGTCCTGCTGGCTAGGCTGGCAGGGCCTGCACATCCTGGACGAGGACGCTATGTTAGGAGCACTTGCCGGTGACATCATCGGCAGCATTTACGAAAGAAATCCCGTGCGCACGGACAAGGACAGCTTTCCGCTGTTTTCTCCTGCCTGCCGTTTCACGGACGACACCGTCATGACCCTGGCCGTAGCCGAAGGTGTGCGCCTGGGGTACGGCGATCCGCAGAAAACAGTCTTCATCACCAGACAGAGCATGCGCAGCCTGGGACGCAGATATCTCAATGCCGGCTATGGCAACCGCTTTCTTCAGTGGCTGCTCAGTGACGGGAACGAGCCCATGAACAGCTATGGCAACGGATCGGCCATGCGGACTTCGGCTGTTGCTTGGGCTTATGACAGCCTTGAGGAAGTGGAGCGCTATGCCAATCTCATTGCGACCATCACCCACAACCATCCCGAAGGCATCAAGGGCGCCTGCGCCACGGCGGCAGCCATCTACATGGCCCGCTACGGCTTTTCCAAGGGTGATATCCGCGACTACATTTCCGAGCGCTACGGCTACAACATGAACCGCAGGCTCACGGACATCAAGCCTGACTATTCCTTCCATGTCTCCTGCCAGGAATCCGTACCAGAGGCCATCATTGCCTTTCTGGACAGCAAGAGCCTGGAAGACGCCCTGCGCGGAGCCGTCTGGCTCGGCGGCGACAGCGACACCCAGGCGGCCATTGCCGGCAGCATAGCCGAGGCCTTCTACGGACCTGTCCCCGAAGCCATAGAGCAGGCAGTCCGCAGCAGGCTGGATGCACATCTCAATGCCATGCTGAACACATGGCAGAACTGGCTTGTCCACAAGCCCAATTCCAACATCTGAAGGCAGAGAGACAAAACTCCATGCTTTCACAAAGACGATGACATACGTGTCTGACAAGGAAAAAATTCATTAACGGATTTTTGTATCAGATACTCTTGCCCGCCCTGCTGCCAAAAACAGGCTCTTGTCCCGGCAGCAGGGCCGTTTTTTGCCCAAAAAAAGTCCGCTTGTCATCAGACATGTGCCATCAGACAAGCGGACCTGAACTTCCTTTGTATGCAATGGTGCCGAAGGGGAGAGTCGAACTCCCACTCCCTTGCGAGAACTAGACCCTGAACCTAGCGTGTCTACCAATTCCACCACTTCGGCGCGAGGAATGCTTCTACACGTATTGACTCCGTTTGGCAAGTCTTTTTTTTGGGAGATCGGAAAAAATCTGCTTTCTCTGGATCACGAACAGTTTTTTCCGTACTCGTCGCAGAAAAAGAAGCAGGCAGCGTCCCTGTCAAAGGGCATGAGCCTTGTGCAGGGTACACGCTTTCCAGGACAGATACTTTTGCACTGCCTGTCTCCAAAAACGAAAAAGGCCGCCTGTCATGAGACCTGCGGACCTGAATTTCGTCATTTGTGCAATGGTGCCGAAGGGGAGAGTCGAACTCCCACTCCCTTGCGAGAACTAGACCCTGAACCTAGCGTGTCTACCAATTCCACCACTTCGGCGCGAGAAAGATATCTACGCGCATCCCCTCAGTTTGGCAAGCCTTTTGTGACAACTTTTTTTCCCTTCTGTGCAAGTTGGCATACAATTTACTGAAATACTTGTTTTTATTTTTTGCTCTCCTGCAGAATCCGCCTGCGCCCTTGTCCCTTGTTCTGCCCCCCTTCTTTCCAGTACACTGCCAGACAAGGACGCATGTCCTCTATTTATGGTATTTTTTCCTTTCTTTGTACGTCTGCGAGGCTGCACCTGCCCCGGGGCAAAGACTCTGTGTCCTGCACGCGCTTTTCCAACGGATCTTTCATGAACACCGAACGCCTTCTGCTGCGCAGAAAACTCATTGATTTCCTCTACGCAACCTGTCCCGACCTCACCGAAGCCCTGAAGTCCACCAGGCACGTCTATCCCGGCACCCAGGGCCCCTACCACAGGGAGGACAGCGTCTGGAGCCACACCCTCCTTGTCCTGCAGTCTGCCCTGGAACAGGAGGACTACGGCATGGAGCACATTCTCTGTGCCCTGGTCCACGACTTTGCCAAGCCCCATACGGCCGTGGTCCGGCCTGCCAAGCAGGGCCCGGGCAAGCGCTATTCCTTCCACGAGCACGGCCCCAAGGGCACCCAGGCTGCCGTGGACTTTCTGACAGCCCTGCGGCACAGCTGGCCGGACGTGGTCACGGACGGGGAAATTGCCCGCATTGCCGCCTGCGTCTCCAGCCACATTGCCTTCTACGATCTGGACAATGCCCGCGATGCCCTGCGCTTTTGCAATGGAGACACCCTGTACTGCGCCTCGCTCCTTCGCCTGCTCTACTGCGACAACCAAGGGAGCATCCTGGATCCCGAGACCCCGACCTTCGCGAAGAATCAAAAGCTCCTGGAGAGCACCCGGGCCCTGCTCGCAACCCTGCCCGAACAGACACAAGGCGAAGAGCTCACCAGGGGGCCAGGCCTCCATCTTGTCTGCGGTCCGAACGCACAGGCACGAAGGATCTTCTGCGAACAGGCGAGCCAGGGGCGCATCATCCTCGACTGTCCGCCTGCAGACGCGACCGGCGCCAGAGACGAATGCCTTGTCACGACAAGGGAGGGCTTTCCAGGCAGGCATCAGGAGCTCATCCGCAAGACTGCAGGGGAAGGTCTCTTCATTTCGGGTACCCTGTGTTCGCGGCGTCCGCGCCGCAGCCTGGCCAATATCCTGCACGACATGGTCCCGGAGGCACCCATTACCTGCACCTTTGTTCTGTCTCCCTCGGAAGCCCCCTGGATTCCCGAGGTGCCCAAGCCCTCGGCACGAGACGGCCTGCCGCATCCCGTTCCCAGCCTCACCATGCCCTGCATGCTCCATGAGCCCAAACTCGCTGGGACCCGCATCGTCCTTGTCTGCCCCCGCTGAGGCTGACGAGAAAGAGCTCATGCAGACTCTTGCCCTCCCGGAACTATCCTTCTATACTTCTCTTGCTTTTTAAGGGAAAAAGCCGCTTTTTTCCCTGCATTGTGTCGCTTCACCCATTCCCGGCATAGAGAGGAGATATCATGGCCTTTACTGCAGCCGTTCTTGGACTTGGCAATATCGGACGCTGTGTTCTTCGGGCAATCGAACGAGTTCCGGATGTCACCTGCGTCGGTGTTGTGCGCCGCCAGACATCCATAGGCACGACACCCTATGATCTGCGCGGTGTGCCCGACTTCCCGAGCTTTGACGACCTGTGCGAACACGTCGAAAAACCCGATGTCGTCATCATGGGTCTGCCCTCCCGTCTCTCTCCTGGTGCTGCCGCCGAACTGCTCTCCCGTGGCTTCTGCACAGTGGATAGCTTCGACATTCACGAGCGTATTGTGGAAGTCGTGGGCTCTCTCGAAACAAAAGCTGAAAAAGGTCATGCCGTGGCCGTGACAGCTGCCGGCTGGGATCCCGGAACGGACTCCATTCAGAGGGCCCTGTTCGAGGCCATGACCCCTGTGGGTACCACCTTCACCAATTTCGGACGCGGACGCTCCATGGGCCATTCCACGGCCGTGCGCTCCATTCCCGGTGTTGCGGACGCCACGGCCATTACCATTCCCCTGGGCGGAGGACGCCACTCCAGGCACGTCTTCGTGGTGCTTGAACCAGGCTACACACTGGAACAGGTCGAGGAAGCCATCAGGAACGATCCCTACTTTATCCACGATCCATTGCAGGTCACTGCAGTCAAGGATTCGGCAGCCCTGGAAATGGTTGCCGACGCTTCCCACGGCGTCATGATGGAACGCATTGGCGCCTCCGGTTCCGCTGCCAACCAGCAGCTGCGCTTTGAAATGCGCATCGACAACCCGGCCCTCACGGCCCAGATTCTGGTTGCCAGTGCCCGTGCCGCCGTGCGTCTGCGCAATCTCGAGCAGTACGGCTGCTACACACTCATAGACATTCCGCCCATCATGCTTCTGCCCGGTGACAGAATGGAGCTCCTGGGCCGCCTCGTGTAAGACAGGAGAGCGCAGCATCTCCCGTGCAGGCCGTCCCTTCTTCATGGGACGGCCTTGCTTTTCCCAAACTTTTTTCCAGCTCCAGAAGAGGAACAACATGGCTCACGATCTCAAGACGGAAGCGCTGGCCTACCATCGCGATCCGCGTCCCGGCAAACTGGAAGTCCTGCCCATCAAGCCCTTTCATACCCAGAAGGATCTTTCTCTGGCCTATTCTCCCGGTGTGGCCGAAGCCTGTCGCGAAATAGCCGCCGATCCTGCCGCTGCCAATGTGTACACGGGCAAGGCCAACCTGGTGGGTGTTATCTCCAACGGCACAGCAGTCCTGGGACTCGGCAACATCGGCGCCCTGGCCGGAAAGCCCGTCATGGAGGGCAAGGGGTGCCTGTTCAAGCACTTTGCCGATGTGGATGCCTATGACATCGACCTCGACGTCCAGGACCCCGACGAACTCATCAGGGTGGTCAAGGCCCTGGAGCCCACCTTTGGCGGCATCAACCTTGAAGACATCAAGGCCCCGGAATGCTTCTACATCGAACAGAAGCTCATTGAGCTCATGAACATCCCCGTCTTCCACGACGATCAGCACGGCACAGCCATCATCTCCGGTGCGGCCCTCATCAATGCCTGCGAGATCACCGGCAAGAAGCTGGCGGACATCAAGGTCGTGGTGGTGGGCGCCGGCGCTGCCGGCATTGCCTGCTCCAAGTTCTACACACTGCTCGGCGTGCCTGCAGAGAACATCTTCATGTTCGACTCCAGGGGCCTCATCTACAAGGGCCGTGCCGGCCTCAATCCCTACAAGGAAGATTTTGCCCAAAGTTCAAACTGCGGCGATCTGGCCGAATGCATCAAGGGGGCCGACCTCTTCCTAGGACTCTCCAAGAAGGGCCTGCTGAGTCAGGCCATGGTACGCACCATGGCCAAGGATCCCGTCATCTTTGCCATGGCCAATCCAGATCCGGAAATCACCTATGAAGACGCCCGTGCCGCCCGTCCCGACGCCATTATCGGCACCGGCCGCTCGGACTACCCCAACCAAATCAACAATGTGTCCGGCTTCCCCTACATCTTCCGTGGTGCCCTGGACGTCCATGCCACGCGCATCAACGAGGCAATGAAGCTCGCCGCCGCCCATGCCCTGGCCAGGCTTGCCCATGAACCCGTGCCTGCGGAAGTGCTTAAGGCCTATGGCCTGCAGAGCGCGCCCGAATTCGGCAAGGACTACATCCTGCCCATGCCCCTGGATCCCAGAATCCTCACCACCATGACCCCTGCCGTGGCACAAGCTGCCATGGAAAGCGGCGTGGCCACAACGCCCATCAAGGATCTTGCTGCCTATGCAGCCTCCCTGGAGAGCCGCGTCAGGGCCTCCGTGGCCCGTGCCGACGAGGCAACGCAAAGCTATCTGAAGTAGACTGCACGGCTTTGCGGCAAAAAGCCCGAGACTGTATCGGACCACCTGTACAGGCACACGCCCAGCTCCTGCGGGGAAAGCTTTTGGCTTTCCCTGCCTTTTCGACAGAACCTGCGGCTGTGTCCCTTGTGCAGGTGGTCTTGCTTTGGGGGTTTTGTCACAGCAGACCCTGCCTGCAGACAGGACGGCCTACCAGTCCGCCTCGACAATCTTCCATTCATGCCTGCCACACTGCGGACAGGAAAGGCTGTTTTGAAAGTGGCTCACAATGCCCCTGGAGAAGACACTGACCAGAACAAGGCCGCCCAGCAGGGCAATGCGCAGGGTTCCGCTCTTCCTGGCCGCAAGTGTTGCTGCCACCAGGGCAGCACTGTTCACATTTTCATTGAGCAGGCGCAGGGCCAGGCGGCCATTGATTTTCCGTGAATAGGCACAGTTGGTACAAACAAGTTTGTTCATGACAACAATCCCTGGTTCGGACAGACATTTTCCTGAGAAGCCCTGCCCTGTGCAATGTGTACCCATGTGAGCTTCCCCTGTTTGCCTGGAGAAGACCTGGGAACAGCACAGGGCCCTGGAGGCTGGTCTGCAGGGGCTTGTCGATACCCTGTCAAACAGCCTCTCGGAGAAGTACAACTCCTGACCATTGGCTGTACCGCATCAGTTTACCAGTTTGAAGCTTTTGCCCCCTGCACCAGACTGAAAGGCAAAAGGCAGCACGCAGTCTCCAGCATACAAACCAAACGTTTACACACAGAAAACTTTTTTGCTCTTCTGTTCCCTGTTCCTTTGTCCTAAGAAGGAAGTACTGGCACGCAGGGGAACCTTTTGGGGCAAGCTGCTCCTTGCAGACCAAACCATCTGCAAAAGGGCTGTTTGCACGAGACAGGGAGCACTCGAAAAGCAGTTTCAGCTTCTCCCGTCCATGTCTTTCATGCTTTCCCTACCCCATGCCTGCAATAGGCGCCTGTCCCCGGAGCAGACGGCAACCTGGACGCTTTTTCACCAGGATTCGCACACGCTTGAGATGGACGCGCCAAACGAAGGAGGAACATCATGTCGTATCTTGGAGAACATATTGGCAAGCTGGGATTCGGGCTCATGCGTCTGCCCACCAGGGAAGACGGAAGCATTGATGTGGAGCAGGTGAAGGAAATGGTGGACCTCTTCCTGAAGGCCGGCTTCACCTACTTTGACACAGCCTGGGCCTATCCCGGCAGCGAAGACGCCATCCGCCAGGCTCTTGTGGAACGCTATCCCAGAGACGCCTATCAGCTGGCCACAAAGAATGCCGCATGGATCAACTGCACAACACGGGACGAGGCCATTGCCCAGTTCGAGATCTCCCTGCGCCAGACTGGAGCAGGCTATTTCGACTTCTATCTGCTGCACAATGTCGGAGAAGGACGCACGCGCTTTTTCGACAACTACGACATGTGGAGCTTTGTGCAGCAGAAGAAGGCCGAAGGCCTCATCAGGCATATCGGCTTTTCCTTTCACTCCACCCCGGAAGAGCTGGAAGCTGTCCTGACAGCCCATCCGGAAGCGGAATTCGTGCAGCTGCAGATCAACTACGCGGACTGGGACTACCCCGCCGTGCAGTCCCGCCGCTGCTACGAAGTCGCCAGAAAGTTCGGCAAGCCTGTGACCATCATGGAGCCTGTGAAGGGCGGCCTGCTGGCCAATCCTCCAGCGCCTGTGCTGAAGGTGCTCAAGGACGCCGAACCGGAGAATTCCGCCGCGTCCTGGGCCCTGCGCTTTGCGGCCAGCCTGGGAGGCGTCCTGACCGTGCTTTCTGGCATGAGCACCATTGATCAGATGCGCGACAATCTGGCCACCATGCAGCACTTTACAGGGCTTTCCGAAGATCAGCTTGCGGTCGTGCACAAGGCCCAGGAAGAGCTTGCAAAGATCCCGCTCATTCCCTGTACCACCTGCAACTACTGCGCCAAGGTCTGTCCCAATGACATTGGCATTTCCGGATCCTTCACGGCCATGAACTATCTGACGCTGTACGGGGACCTGGGACAGGCCCGTCACTGGGAGAGCTGGCTTGTAGGCGGACACGGTCGCAGGCCTGCCTCGGAATGCCTCAAGTGCGGCGCCTGCGAAGAGGCCTGTCCCCAGCACATTGCCATCCGTGAGGAGCTCGAGAAGGTCGCAGCCGCCCTGCAGGCTCACTAGGTCTGTGCCAGTTTTTACATGCCTTTCTCATGGATCCCGAGGGGCTCCTCATGAACGAAGCAAGAATCGTCATTGTAAACGGCAGTCCGCGCAAGCACTGGAATACAGGCAGAATGTGCGAAAGCTTTGCCGAAGGGGCCCGCAGCTGTCAGGTGGCAGCGAGCATCGTCCACCTCTACGATCTCGACTACAAGGGCTGTCGCAGCTGCTTTGCCTGCAAGCTCAAGAATGGCCCGCACTTTGGCACCTGCGGCTTCAGGGATGGACTGACTCCGGTTCTGAAGGACATCGCGCAGGCCGAAGGCCTTGTGCTGGCCAGCCCCATCTATTTCGGAGGCCTTACTGCAGGCATGCCGCCTTCACGGAACGGCTCCTCTTCCCCTTCCTCCAGTACGATGCCGAACTCTCCTCTGTTGTCCCCAGGCGCCTGAAGGCCGCACTCATCTACACCATGAACGTCCCGAAGGACTACTTCTTCGAGCACTATCTTGGCCGCAGGGAGAGCGATACCCTGAACACCTTCGAAAGGAATATCGCCCACATCCTTGCAGACCCGACCGATGTCCTTCCCGAACGCCTCTATGCCTTTGATACCTGGCAGTTTACGGACTACGACAAGTACATGGCCCCCTGCTTTGACAAGGAAGCCAAGGCCCGTCTGCACGAGGAACAGTTCCCAAAGGATCTTGAAGCTGCCTTCAAGGCCGGCGTCCGCATGGCTCAGGCACTGCCAAAAAACGCATAACGCCCCTTTATGGACTGCTGGGGACCGCATCCCCCACAAACTACATCAAAGCCGGAGCGCCGGGATATCCCGGGACTCCGGCTTTTTGCGTGCCGTACAGCAAAGGAGGCTTGAGCTGCCTTTGTACGGCACGAGAGAGCAGGCGTTTCCCAGCCCCTGACCGTGTCACCTTGTCCACGTGCCCGAAAGCGGGATCGCTGCCATCAAAAGGGAAACGTCCTATATTTTCTTTTCTTCCAGGACATCCTGTTCCCTGAGAACGTCCTTGGCGCTGTCAAAATCGCCACCTTCGGCCAGGCTGACGGCGACCATGGTATTTTCAATCTTGTCTCTGTAGGCCATGCGTATGCTGGCAAGGAGATCGTCGATATCCATGGGCTTGCGCAAAAAGCTGTAGGCGCCCATGCGATAGGCCGTCTTTTCCTCGGCATCGCCGCCATGACCGGTAAGAATGATGACCTGCACGTCGGGGTTGCTCTTCTTCACGGCCTTGAGGACTTCAAAGCCGTCCATGCCCGGCATGCGCAGGTCGAGGACAATGACGTCCGTGGGCATCTTCACCTTTTCCAGGGCTTCCTCGCCACTGTATGCCACGCGGGCACTGAAGCCCCGCATCTCGAGGCGCTCGGAAAGGGTATCCACAAATTGCTTCTCGTCATCAACCAAGAGAATTTTGATTGCTTCCTGAGGCATGTGTTTCTCCTTGACAGCATGTGCCATTTATTTGTTTCGATGTCTTGTATGTTGATTGTCTGCCGACTGCATGCCTGCTTGCTGCAGTGCATGAAACGCCAGGCGGCCCTTTTGTCAGGACGTGCGTTCCTCTGCCAGGGGCAGGAAAAAGAGAGGGCCCTGCCTGCGCCAAACCAGCAGTTTCTGCAGGCCGCCACTGATTCTGACAAGCAGGGGCTCAAGGGCTGCAGAAACGGCCTCAGCATTGTCTCCATCCACAATTTCGACAATAACTCCGGCCTGCTTGTGCCTGACGGCGGCGCTCAGCCGCAGGGTCACCCTGCCACCGGCCCCTGCGGCTGCATCAAGCACCTTGAGCAGGGCAGCAAGGACAGCAGGGACACCGAGGGCAATGTCCTGATCGTCCTTTGCCACATGTTCAAGACGCATGACAGAGGCTCTTGCCAGGCGCTGTGCCATGCAGCAGAACAGCTGGCAGACTTGGTTCAGATCACAGCCTTCTTCCTCAGTGCCTTCTTCAGCCGCAGACCCGGCCTGTGCCAGCAGATCCATGGCACTGGCAAGAAGGGCGCCCCTGGCCACCTGTGCCTGAACTTCGCTCAGGGCAGCAAGCATGCGATCCCTTTTTCGCACATCCTCCTGCAAACGAAGCAAATCCGCCGTCAGACCGGACGATTCCCGCACGACAGCCAGCACGTTTCTCAAGTCATGCACGGCCGAGGACAGCAGTCTGGCAAGGCAGGTCGTGTCAGACATGACGGTCTCCGCCGGCCTTGCCCTGAAGCATGGACTCTATCTGTTCCAGAAGCTGGCTCAGGGCCACGGGCTTGGTGAGGCAGGCACAGTTTGCCAGTTCCTCACTGGCAAAGCTTTCCTCGACCCCGGCCTGTCCCGTGAGCAGAATGATGGGCAGATCATGGTACAGCGCAGTTATCTGCCGCAACGTTTCGTCTCCTGGCAGACCGGGCATGAACAGATCCAGAATGACCACGGCAGGACGCGACTCCTTCACTGCCGCAACGGCATCCAGTCCATTGTAGACAACGCGCACGCTGAAATCGCGAATGCGCAAGCGTTCGGCCAGCGTGTCCACGAAGTCTTTTTCGTCGTCAGCCAGCAATATCTGAAGTGCCATGTTATTCCTCCACTGTTTCTCTGTGAGATTCAATGGGCAGTGTTATGATGAATGTCGTTCCTTCTCCTTCCCTGCTTCTGACTTCTATCTTGCCCCCGAGACGACGCACGATACCATAGGTTATGAACATGCCCAGCCCGGTTCCCTTGTCCTTCTTTGTCGAATAGAAGGGTTCAAAGATATGGCTTTGCACCTCTTCCGGCATACCCTGTCCATTGTCCGCAATGGAGACCTGTATGCTCTCCTGCCCATGTCTGCGGCAGCCGATTTCTATGGTTCCGTCCTTCCTGTTGCCAAGGGCATCGATGGCATTGCCCAGAATGTTGAGAAAGACCTGTTGCAGCTGCCCACGATCGGAAATGATTTCCGGAAGGTCGTCCTGCATGGTCGTCTTCAGGCTGATGCCTCTGTTCCTGGCAGCACGTTCTATGAACTCCGAGCTTTCGGCTATGACATCCTCTATATGCAGGGGCTGCCGGCTCACTTCCATGCGTCGGGCAAAGCCGAGCATGCGGCGGGTAATGGCCTTGGCCCGGTCAACGGTGGAATTGATGGAGTCCATGAGTTCAAGAAGATGCTGCCGATGCTTCTGGTACTTGTCCGCATCCGGGCTCAAGGAGAGCAGATCGTGGGCCAGGCCCGCCTTTTCGCTGATAATGGCCAGGGGATTGTTGATCTCGTGGGCCACACCGGTGGCAAGGCGTCCGATGGACGAGAGCTTCTGGTCCTGCTCTATCTGGGCAAAGATGGCCACCCGGCGCCTGTCGCTCGTCTCAAGCCTGCCGACCAGTATCTTCATCAGGAAGTAGGACACAAGCACAATGGCAATGATGCCGCCGCACAGCACCCAGACAAGCTCGCCACGCAGGGCCAGAAGCGGCTCGGACACATTGAGCCGGGGCTTGACGGCAAGGAGCTGCAGATCCGTGCCTTCTATCATGGCGGAGGCAATCAGCAGCCTGCGTCCCTGACCGTCGGTTGCACTGGTAACAATGGTGTCATGCGTCGGCGGAGGGGGCGTCAGGGGCAGCTTCCGAATGGGCTTTCCGTACAGCCTTGAGTTGGTCTGCAGATTGCCTGCATTGTCGCAAAGGAAGATGTCTGTGTCCTGCGTCTGATCCATCAGGGGCAGCAGCCTTTGCAGGCGCGAGGTGTCAATGGTCACCCTGAGTGTCCAAGAGTCGCCGTTGCTTTCCATGCGGTGCACGGCAATGACCATGTGCGGAAAGCCTCGCAGCCCCAGAAAGGAATTGCTGATGTACAGTCCGTTTATCTGGGCTGCCTCAAGCCACTGCTGGCCTGCGTAGTTGGCATTCTTGAGCCCGTAGGGGCCTACATAGTCCACCTGGACACCCTCGGCATTCACAACCCCCATGTCCACAAAGCCGTGGTACTCGCTCTTGAGCGCCAGAAACACCCTGTGCAGGTTCTTCTGATCCAGAAGCTCTCGGAAGGTGTAGGCATGGGCGATGAAACTGACAGTGGAGGAACGTTCCTTCAGATACAGATCAATGGTTGTTGCCGTCTTGCGCGCCAGGGCACTGAGTGGTCCTGTTGTCTCGCTTTCCAGAGTTTTGACATACTGCTGATGGGAAAACCATGAAATCGTCAGAAGCGGCGTTACGGAAACAACAATCATGAGTCCTGTCAGCAGTCGCCTGAAGCAGCGATAGCTTGCTGTGGAAATGGTGCCTTCCGGATCACCATCGAACTGCAGGAAACGTTTTTTCAGGGAGGCAAGCATGTTCTCCTCCAAAACGCTGAAGACTGTCCGATCCTGGAACAGATCTGTTCAGGAACGGACAGCTGTGAACTAATGCCCGGCACTGACCAGGATGCCGGAAGCAGCCAGGCAGAGCACCACTATCTCGGTGACGGCAATGCATCCGAGAAGCTTCTGCCTGTGCCTGAAGAGGTTCCAGGCAAGCTGCAAAAAACAGATGACTGTCAGAGAGGCCAGGAAGACTATGCCTATGAAGTTGCATATGTCCCCCTTGTTGACCAGACCAAGCCAACCCCAGCCCTGAGGAATATGCCCCACGGCACGATAATGCTCGGCACTCTGTGTCCAGAGCAGAGGTAGCTGTTCCAGGGGGATCTGCGGTTCTATAACACCAAAGACATACAGACAATAGGTCACCAGCATGATGACAAAGCCTATGACTGCTCCGTAAAAGAGGGTGTTCGCGTAATGCAGCTGGGCAGGCGACGCCTTGATTTCGTTCTTCAAATCCTTGCTTGTCATTGTGATTGTCCCCCTTCAATTACCAGCCAAGCCCCTTCATCAGCGCCTTGACGCCCGAGAAGAGCAGCACAGAAATGACCAGATAGCGTATGAATTTCGGTTTGGCGATGGCGAGCAGACGCACGCCGACGATGGATCCGGCCATCAGCCCCACAATGGAGGGAATGGCCATCAGGGGAATCACGCAGCCCTGGTTGAGATAGACCCAGGCTGCCGAGGTATCGGTAATGGAGAGAAGGAACTTGGAGGTACCGACACTGACCTTCAGCGGCACGCCCATCATGAGATTCAGCACGGGCACGTTGGCCCAGCCGGCACCCAGACCGAACATGCCGGCCATGATGCCAATGGCAATGAACATGAGCAGGCTTGCCAGAGTGCGATGCGTCTTCCACTCCACCACTTCACCGGTACTGGGCTCCAGGAAGGCACCGTTCATGCCCAGGGCGACACCAATGGCGTCCTGGCGGGTAACTATGGGACGTACCGAGTTCTTGGAAAAGATGAGCAGGCAGGCAATGCTGATGATGACCACACCAAGGCAGGTCTGGACAATGCTGGTGGGCAGGGCCAGACCCAGCATGGCGCCCACGATGGCGCAGGCCGAGGCGATGAGCGCCACGGGCAGAGCCAGACGCAGGTTGGCAAAGTTGCGGCGAAGCAGACCGGGGCCTGCGGCCAGAGCGCCGGCCAAGGCCACCATCAGGCCCGCGCCGCGGACAAAGTCGAGATGAAAGGGAAAGAAGCCGCTGACCAGCGGCACAAAGAGCACGCCGCCGCCAACACCGGCCATGACGGCGATGATGCCCAGGATAAAGCAGAACCCGAGCAGGGTAATGGGCCAGAACCACCAGGGGTGGTTGTCAACCGGCGGATTAACGGCTGCCAGGGGATCAATCTGCTGGACAGCAGCGGGCTGCGCCTGTGCCTGAGCCTGGGATTGCTGCACCTGCGCTGTTGCCGGCTGAACGGCAGTGGCAGGGGCTGTCTCTGCCGTCGGCTGACCTTCCTGGGCATAGGCTAAGCTGCCCAGACTCAGCACAAGGCACAAGGTCAGCGTCTTGAGCACAGTGATCAAAGTGGACTGTTTCATACGTTCTCCAAAATTTTACTGCAGACGACTTTTTTAAAGTGCACGGCAGCCCTGCTCGCGATTACGGCAGACAGGTTCCTCGCTGTTCCCGTGTCCTGACGGCCTCGGGAACACCCTGTCTGCCGGTATGCGAGCGGCATGGAGCCGATCCTTGCGAGACTCACCGGTCATGATCAAAAACCTGTCAAAAGCCTCTAGAATCGGTTTTTCTAATGGATCCTGCTGACGACAAAGGACAGCCCCTGTACCAGGCTTTGAGACGCGCTCACATCGGCCTGTCCTGCTGCCTCGTCGTCCAGTTGCGTCCTCTTCAGGCTGCCTGTCACGCAGTCGGCTATTCGCCAGCCTGCTGCTGTTCCTTGACCATCCTGAGAAACTTGTCCGTGGCATAGGCATCTATGTTGGCACCGGCCATTTCCTTGTGCTTGGCACCCGGACGGTTCAGGAACTCGAGAATGCCTTCCTGCCACTTGTCCACTTTGCTGACCCCGCGGCTCTCGTCAAAAAGGGCGAGCTGCTGATCGATATCAAAGACAGGATGCATCTGCAGGTCACGCAGACACAGTTCCTTTGAATACTTCTTGCCTGCCCATTCCAGGAAGAAGCGCTGATACTCGGGCACGACCTTTTCAATGGCCGTACTCTGCACGGTCTTGATGGCCCGCAGATATATCTTGAGGAACTTGGCCGTCACATCGGGATGGGCTTCGGCGTACTTGTTGTCGGCCACAAGCCAGACCGGGTAGACCACATTGCATTTCTGCAGGTCAGAGGCCACCTTCCAGCCCTCTTCCAGCCCCGTGTACATATAGGGGGCCCAGAGCGTCACGCCGTCACCGGTCTTGTTGTCAAAGTTGGCCAGGGCCATGGTCTGATCCATGTCCATGATGGTCACATCCTGGTCCGTGAGACCGAAGATCTTGAGCCAGGTGGTCAGGGCGTAGTGTGCGGAAGAATTGTGTGTGGTCAGGAAGGTCTTTCCCTTGACCGTCTCGGGGCTGCCGTAGACATCCGGGTAATCCTTGTTCCAACCCTTCACCTTGGCAATGGGGGAGTCGGGACGCACAAGGACGGCACTGCTTCTAGCTTCGTCATTGGCAATGCCGATGATTCTCGTACCGTGTCTCAGATTGCCACGCATGGCCGGAACCCCTGCCATGCCGGCAAAGACCCATGTTCCGGAAGGCAGACATTCGAGCATGTCCAGCCCTGACGCATAATACTGAATGTCGATGTTGAGTCCTTCCTCCTTGTCCCAGCCCTTTTCCTTGGCAAACCAGATGAAGAAGGCTTCTTCCCTGTCTGTCCAGGCTGTGGGCACCTTGACAAGGTCCGCAGCCTGCACGCTGCCAGCGCAGAAGGAAAGGCTGAACAGAGCCAGCAGAAGCACTGACACAAATTTTTTCAAACCCATACTAACCTCCATGGAGTACGCATTGTGCAGGCGTCTTTCCTTCTGGCGACTTCCCGGCACGCCTGAGAACAGAATCCTGCACGACGAATTGAACAGGACAGCCCGTTTCCGTTTCCTGAAAGCACACGGCTTTCCAAAAACAGGAAGAAAGGGAAATCCGTAACAAGGAGCTATGCCACTCTGATAAAAATACAGCAATGCCAATGAGAATTAGATGGGACAATTTTTGATTCAAATTACATATGATACTCAATACTTGTATGATTTTTTATTTTTTTTGACCACTTTTTTCAGTATTTTTTGCATAAATTCTTAAAAGTATCATAAAAAATGTTCTTTTTTTGCTGATAAATAAAACTTTTTTCTCCTTTATCAGAATAATTCAATCGAAGAATTATCAATTTTGAAAATTTATATATGAGATATCTTTGACTTACCGAACACATCCCAATTGCTTCGTCACTTCACCAGTTTAAAAGGACCTACCCGGAGGAGCGCTTGTGCCGGATGCGGGCGCACAATGAAAAAGCGGCCTCTGCAGACAATCTGTCATGCAGAGACCGCAGTCCATGTTCTTTTAGCAGACTTTTTCGGAAAGGCTCAGGCAGGGCCCTTTACTCTGGCAGCCTTGTGACCGTCAGGCAGCAGAGTCCGGATTCCGGGCAAGCAGTTCCCTCAAGCTTGCCACGGCAGCGACATCGGCCGGCAGCCAGGCCACGCTTTCAAGTTCCTGCGGGGTAAGCCAGCGGGCCGCCTCGTGTTCGAGCAGGTGCACCTCGCCCCTGGCAATGCTGGACAAAAAGCAGTGCATGGTCAGGTGGAAGTTCGGGTAGTCGTACTCCACAGTGGTCACCAGCGTTTCCGGAGTAATGGTCATGCCGAGCTCTTCCTGGATTTCGCGCACTATGGCCTGTTCCGGTGTCTCGCCTGGCTCCACCTTGCCGCCGGGAAATTCCCAACCGTCCTTGAACTCGCCCGAGGCGCGCTGCGTGGCCAGAATGCGGCCCTCGTGATGGATCATGGCCGCAACGACTTCTATGTGTTTCACGATGTTTCTTCTCCTGTCAGGTACTCGAAAAGGCCGGGTTCCACGGCCGTCTCCAGGGTCCAGTGCACTTCAAAGGCAGGCTTTCCGCTCGGCATGGTGATGTCCAGGGGCTCTCCGTCAGCCCGCATGTCCCCGAGGAAATAAAAGCCCTTGGCTTCCTTGTCCTCCTTGTTGCGGCGAACAAAGAGCAGGATTCTTGTGTCCTCGTAGGGAGGCTTTCGTGTCATGCGCTGTGCATCGGCCGAATTCGATCTGCGGTTCGTCTTGGACAAGCTGACAAGCTTCGCAGAATTTTCAAAATGATCTTCATATGGTATGGCGTCGTCAGGCTTGGAGTAATTGATAAAGACGGGCATGGTACGGGAGATCCTGTCATAGAAATATCCGCCAATGTTCTGCGAAGGCATGAGCGTTTCCCACTCAAGCAGCCTGCAGACGTCCTCGTAGGTGTAGACAGCCCCGAGCCTGAACATGGTGTCCTTGTAGCGCTCGGCATAGAGACTGCGCCAGCGGCGCAGGACAAAGGTGACAAGCTCCTGCACAAGCCGGGCAAAGTGGGGGTCCTGTTCCAGGAGCTGGCAGAACCCGGGGTCAGGCGTCCAGACACCGTCTGCATCAGCGCACAGAAAGATCATGGCGCTGTTGCGCAGCGTTGCCTGCTCGTTCTGTTCAAACTGATTGGTCAGCATTCGTTCCACCGAGCCAAGATGACGCTCTGTGCAGGCAATGCCGCACTCATCTGCCAGGCGCCTGACCAGATCCGCCTTGAGATCGCCCTTTCCTGCAAGAATGGCCTCCAGGACCATGGCCTCGGACGGACGCAGGCCATTGCCAAGCTTCCTGCCTATCCAGGAAAGGCGCTGTTCGGCCAGAGAACTGAGCCTGATGTGGTAGTCACGCTCCTTCTTGCACAGAAAGGCATGATAGGAAAAGCCTGTGGTGGCCTGCAAATACTTGAAGCCATCTATCTGCCCGTGCTCCTCGAAATCCAGAAGGCTCGGAATGCGGCCAAGCTTGTTCTTGAGCATAAGGTAGCAATCGGTGAGCAGCATCATGCTGTTTGTGCGTACCCGGTCTATGGACTGGTAGATGCGCTCCCTGGCCACCCTGTCAAAGTGCACGGAGGAAATGCCCGGAATGCGCTTCCTCTGCACGGCAACGACGCGACGCAGCCTATCCTTGCTGTAGGTTCGGTCTCCCGACAGGGCCAAGGGGATGAGAAAGTTGTTATCGTGGTTGGCAATGAAGTCCAGCACGACCACAAATTCCTTGCCCGGATGCTTGCGCAGACCGCGGCCAAGCTGCTGCACAAAGATGATGGGGCTCTGCGTGGGACGCAGCAGGATAATCTGATTCACCTCCGGCAGGTCCACGCCCTCGTTGAAGATATCCACCGTGACCAGGTAGTCGTACCTGTCCTCTCCCGTACCCGTAGTCAGGCGCCGCACGGCCTCTTCCCGCTCGTCCTGGGTGCTGCTGCCCGTAAGGGCCAGGGCCTTGCGGCCATGACGCCTGAAGCCTGCAGCCACAATCTCGGCCTAATCCCTGCTGGCCGTGAAGACCAGACCCCGCACGCGATCACCGCTCCAGCCATAGTAGTCGGCCTTTTTCAGCACCTGGCGAATCATTTCATCCTCTTCCAGGCTGAGGAACTGCTTTTTCTCAAGAACGGTGCACGGCCCCTTTTCCAGAGAGACACTGAGCTCGCCTATGCCGAAATAGTGGAAGGGACAGAGCAGATCGTAATCCAGAGCCTGCTGCAGGCGTATTTCGTAGACAATGTTGTGTCCAAAGAGGGCATAGATGTCGAAGCCGTCCGTCCTGTCCGGAGAGCCGGTCATGCCCAGCCAGAAGGCGGGCCTGAAATGTGCCATGACCTTCTGATAGCTCGGAGCGCCGGCCCTATGAACTTCATCAATGAGGATCATGTCGAAAGCGTCCGGCTGCAGGACCTCCAGCGTCTCCTGCCGGACCACGGTCTGTATGGTGGCAAAGACGTACTTTCGGCCCTCCTCTTCCTTTGCGTTTCCGCTCAGGAGGCCAAAATCGCAGTGCTTTCCACCAAGAACCCTCTGAAAGCTGGCCAGGGCCTGCCTGGCAATCTGTTCCCTGTGCACAAGAAAGAGGAGACGCCTGGGGTGCATTGTGCGCACGGCAAAGGCCGCAGCATAGGTCTTGCCTGTACCTGTGGCAGAGATGAGTAGGGCACGCTCCCGTCCCTCGCTGTTGGAACGGGCAAGATTGTCGAGAAAGGCCTGCTGCATGGCATTGGGCTGCGGAACGCTATGACTGTAGACAAGCAGGCTGTCGGCATTGAGGATGTGCTGAGCCTCGCTGCGTATCCTCTGATGCGTCTTGTATTCCTGCTCGTAGCGGTCGATGACCTCTTCGGCCGGACGACTCTGCGCATGGTTCCACAGCGCTTCAAATTCGGCCTGAACACGCTGTGAGAATTCGCCCTGCCTGTGACTCACAAGGCGCGTGTTCCATTCCCGGCTGATGGAGAGCGCCGTGTCTGTGAGATTGGCACTGCCTATAATGGCCCGGCAGGTCTCGCCCTTGCTGAAGAGATAGGCCTTGGTGTGAAAACCGTCGCTGCCGCCGTTTTTTGTACGGTAGATGCGGACAGATACATTGCCAAGGCTCATCAGTCGGCGTATGGCCCGCGGCTCGGAAAAGCCCAGGTAGTCCGTTGTGAGCACACGACCTGGGATGCCCCTTTCCTCAAGCTCCAGAAAGGTCTGCAGCAGGGGCGTGAGACCGCTCTGGGTGATGAAGGCAACGGAGATGTTAAAGGCGTCGCAGGATCTGAGCTCCTCCTCTATGTCATCGAGAAGCTTGTGCTCGCCACGGACATTGCAGAGCAGACAGGCGCGCAGGGGCTCTTCGGAAGGCGCCTGTGCGTCCAGAAAGGATGTCCTGAAGCTCTGGGAGAGCCTTTGGGCCAGGGAACTGCTCACAACCATGCGCTCCGTATGCTGCATCTGAAGGAATGGGGCCTAGTTTTCATGCTGCCAGGCTACAAAGGAACGTCCTTTCCTGCAAGTGGTCCGCTGCCCTCAAGCCAGTGCGCACGGGATGTTGTGCCTTGTCCCTGCTCAGAAAGGCCTGTTCAGACGCACAAGAGCCGTCCACTCTCCCCCCATGGCATGGAAGAGCAGGCAGCCCTTTTCGTCACGTATAGACAAGCCGAGAGAAAGTCTTAGGCTATTCCTCGTCTTCATCCTCGTCCTCATCAACGTCCGGATACTGGGGCGGAACCGTACCCACAGACTTGACCAGCCGGAACCTATCCGGAGTTGCTTCCTTCACTTCCTGATAGGAAGAGACGACAATCTTGTGTTCCCACATGTCCCCGAAATCAAACGTGTAGAAGAAGTGCTCGCGGGGAGCAATATGAAGATCCTCCAGGGTGAGGAGCCGGCAGTCCTTGTGCTCTTCCTCCTCTTCTTCATCCTCGTCCCCCATGTCATCGAGCCAGTCAGTCTCCATCTCGCCGTCTGAACTTAGGAACCGTCCAGAAATTACTCAATCGTTTTTATGAACTTCATCGGCTATAGTTCCATCTCTGACTCTGATAAATGCGTTCAAATGAAACCAAGTTATTTCTGGACAGATCCCTAGCACCTCACGATGCCCACCTTGCGTTCAGCTATGACCTTGGTCTGTCCACACGGTCTGGGGACTTTCACCCGTTAGAAAATGTACATGCCATGCGCACAAAAAAAGGGTTTTGCTCCTGAATAGACAGTAACAAAACCCTTGGAATTTGATAAGTGGCGGAGAGACAGAGATTCGAACAACAATGCCAATATATTGAAATTATTTACAATTTATTTAATTATTATATTCAAAGCATACCATTAGGCATACCAAAAGAATCTGGTGCTGGGTAGCCTGTGGTTCCGCTCTTTTTGATATCCCTCAAACAATTTTAGGGGGAAGGAAAGCAAGCTTATCCAATCTCATATATGTTTTGAACGTGGGCCACTTGGGCCATTGGGTCAAAAACAAAAATTTCAAAAACTTATATGTTAATTTTGTGGCCCAGCCCTACTGGGCCACTTGGGCCACTTGGACCATTTTCAATAATTTCAAAATCTTATTTTGTAAGTAGGCCCGGAGGATACGAGCTATCTGCAAGACGGTCACCTACCTGTCTCTCTCATCGCTTGTCTGTAACCCCAAAACCACAATTCTCAAATTTGGACCTTAGGGGCGACACAAGATAGATCCCTAGTGGTGTTCATTCTCTGGCTTTTTTGTGTGTACAAGGCAGAAGACGTGGGAGAACCCACCCTTGCCTGTCCTGTCTACGCGTATATTATAATTGAGCAAAGGGGTCAGGAAAGCGTGCAGGTATTTTTTCAAGTTGTTAATATTATTGACTCTTTTACAAATCTTAGTATTGAGGTGGTTCATGAGCTGATTTCAAGGAGTTGCAAGAGATTTTGTGGCTCTTTTTTGCTTTGTATGACAAAAAAGGCCATTTTTGTGCCACCCCGTTAATTTTCACCTTCCAAGTCGTTGACATGTATTGGCTTTCTGAGCATACTCTTGCAGAGACCTTTCAGCTGAAGGGGGTTACGACTTGATGCCAAAGACGGAAAACTGGCAGGCACCGCTTGCACAGACCTTTCAACTGGAAGGTGCTACGACTAGTGACTCAACACGATGCTGCATTTGATTGGTGAAAAAGAACTCATCCTTCTCTGTTGAGCTGTTTGCCTGTCCCTTTTTCGAGCTGTTCCCTGGAGGAGCCTTCTTTCTCCCTGTGTGAGAAGGCCTTCATACATCCTTCTGGTGTCTTCTGCTTGTAAAGCGGTAAACGGTCCTTTTTCATGGCTCGACAGATACCTCTGGCCCTGCATAACGTGGGGCCTTTTTTGTTGCCTGAGAATCACCCAAAGAAAACAAAGCGATACCTTACAGGAAGCCCATACGGCATGTGCCTAGTAATGATATGTTATTATTGTTTACATTTTTTTGTAAAAAAATTTTGTTTTCGTAAATTTTATCTCCATGCGGTTTTATTATCTTCTATTTGTATCAAATATATAAATAATCACTTTCATTACATATATAAATTATAATATCAGCTATTGACAAAATAAAATAAAATTATGAAAAGTGTTCAACAAAATCAATTTTATTTTTACTTATATTTTTTGTTTGTTGATTTTTGTTAAATATTAAACAGGTGGAATTTATGAATGAGCAAAATACAACTTTAACAGGAAAGGGATTTGCAAAAGTTCAATTTTTATCTATTGCAAATGAGGTAAAGAATTATCTTGAAAAAGATTATCCAATAAAATTTTTATACAATAAATATTTTGAAGAAAATAAATTTACATATTCTTATCCTCATTTTATTACTTTGATAAAAAAATATATTGGAAAATATTATTGTAGAAATATTTCTATTGATAAAAAACTCATTGCATGTTTTGAAAAAATTGAAGAGGATATTGTTTCACATAAAATGTTTAAAGAAGACGTTATTAACATTTTAACAAAAGAAAATAATATAAAACAAAAGTTTCCAGAATTTTGCAAAATTCTTAACAATATTTTGAACGACTCAAAAGATACTTTTCCTTCTCAATCTGCTGCTCAGAAGTACGACTCCTGTTCTGTCGAGCAGTCTTCTGTTTCATTTGGCAAGCGTCCAGATGGAGCAAAACCGAAAATTTGAAGAGGGTTTATGGCAAAGATTCGGTAGTGTAAGATCCTTTGTGTAAATTGAGGTTGAAGAGGTAGGGGAGCCGCCCCCCAGGAGAGGGGGTACCCCCT
>CALVHF010000021.1 GCA_944327295.1 uncultured Desulfovibrio sp.
GGGCCTCGTCGGGCGTGCAGATGGCGATCGCCTCAAGCGGCCTGTCGGGATCGCTGGTTATCTGCTCAAGGACATGGATCAGTCTCCGGCAAAAGGCCGTGAGGGCCTTTTCTGTCCACTGCGGCGCCCTGGCCGTGGCCTCGAAGGCAGGCTGCGTGCCCTCGCGCAGGGCTACGTCGAGCTGCATGGCCGTGGCGTGGCGACCGCCCGGACGCGGTCTGATGTGCATGCCGAGGCCGCTGACACCATTGTCTGCGGTATTGTCCTGGCTGAAGGCGCAGTCAAAGATCGGATGCCTTCCGGCCTCCCTGTAGGGATGCACCTCCCTGACCAGCAGATCAAAGGGCACAAGGGCATTGTCCGCAGCCTCCATCACGGCCGTCCGGCACAGGGAGAGGAGCTCGCCTGCCGTCCTGGCCCCCTGGGCCGGCAGGATCAGGGGCACAGGATTGACCATGAGACCCACCATGGTCTCGAGTTCCGGTCTGCCGCGCAGGGCGGCGTAGGTTCCGAGCAGGAGACGGTCTTCCCCGGACATGCGGCTCACAAGGAGGGCGAAGGCGCACAGGCCCACCATGAAGGGGGTCATGCCCCGCTTGCGGGCAAGCTCGCGCATTCTGGCAGCGCAGTCCGGCGCAAGGGCCTGCTCATGGTACAGGGGTGTCCCGGGCCTCTCCTGCGCCGTTTCTTGGCCTGCCTGCAAAAGGGAGCAGTCCGGCAGCTGCGGGGGACGGACCTCGGCAAGGGCCTGGACCATCTTCTGCAGGCGCCGTGCGGCCAGCTCCCGGACCTGTGCGGACTGTTCCCAGTCGGCCAGATCCCCGTAGTCTACCGCATATGCAGGCGCCTGCGCAGGCCCGGATACAGATTCGGAGCGCTGATCCGCGTTCGCTCCCAGTTCTTCCTGCAGGCTCTTCAGAAAGATCTGCATGGACCAGCCGTCAAAGATCGCGTGGTGGAAGACGAGACAGAGTTCTGCCTCCCTGTCCGCAAGGATCGCCAGGCCTGCCCGCAGAAGCGGCGCCCTGTCCAGGGCAAGGGGCTGCCGTTCCAGGGCCTGGAAGAAGGCCTCTGCGCCCTGCCTGCCGTCCTCCGTGCGAAGAACGGGCAGCTGCAGAGTGCAGGTGCGGTGAATGTGCTGTTCGACCAGCAGCTGTTCCCCGGCGGAAAGGCCGTTTCCTGCAGGCAGCGTGCCGTGCAGGGATGTGCGCAGGGCCTCATGCCGTGCCACAACCCTGTTGAGCGCCTCTTCGAGCACCTCGGGCCTGATCAGGCCTGTGACAGCAAAACGGAAGGACAGGGTGTACACGCCCTGCGGCTGTGTCTGTTCCTCTGTCCACAGCCGGGTCTGGGCATGGGTTGCCGGCACGACAAGCACACTGTCAGCCAGGGTGTGCTTCTTTCGTCTGGGTGTGGGCTCCATGCGCGGCACATCGTTCCTGTCCTGTGCCCCCTCTTTGGCCCGCTCGTCCAGGAGGCCTGCCAGAAGGGCCGGTGCGGGCTGCCTGAAGATGTCCATGACCGTCAGCTGGCAGCCGCAGGCTGCGCGCAGCGCGTTCAGAAGGCGGATGGCGGCCAGGGAATCGCCGCCTGCCTCGAAGAAGTTGCTCCGGCCCGAGGCAGGGCTCTGGCCAAGCACCTGCTTCCAGGCCTCGCAGACCAGGGCCTCGGTCCCGGTTTCGGGGGTGTAGGATGCTTCGGCGCGGGCGATCGGCCAGTCCTGCAGGGCGCGGCGATCGAGCTTGCCGTTGGCCGTGAGCGGGAAGGCCTGGCACAGGCCCACAAGGGAGGGCACCATGTAGGCCGGCAGGATTCGGGCCGCGAAGCTGCGCACCTCGTCTTCGTCGAGCGCACTGCCCGGTTCGGGCTGTATCCAGGCGCACAGTCTCTTCCCGCCCTGTTCGCCTGCCGCGACCAGGACGACGGCTTCATGAATCGCTTCGTGCGAGCGCAGGACCTGTTCTATTTCACTCAGCTCGATGCGGTAGCCGTGCATCTTGACCTGTCTGTCCCTGCGGCCAAGAAATTCCAGCACGCCGTCCTCGCCCATGCGCCCCATGTCGCCTGTATGATACAGCCTCGCGCCGTCTTCGGTCAGGGCAAAGGCAGCCTGTGTCCGTTCCTCGTCGTGCAGATAGCCAAGCGACAGGAACGGGCCCGTGCAGCACAGTTCGCCGGCGACTCCGCGCGGGCAGAGCCAGCCTGCCTCGTTGCGCACCTGAGAGCCTGTGTTGGCAAAGGGTTTTCCGTAGGGAATGGACGTCCAGGCCGGATTGATGGTCCCAATCTCGTAGGCTGTGTTGGCCAGGGAGATTTCCGTGGGGCCGCCTATGCTGAAGACGGCGGCCTGCGGCGCGCGGGCACGCAGGGCCGAAATCGTGGCAATGGGCAGCCAGTCCCCGCCAAGGGTCACGAGACGCAGGCTGGAAAGATCTGCGGGTCGTTCGGCCAGAACGTCCATGAGCATGGTCATCATGGCCGGCACGCTGTTCCAGTAGCCGACCCTGTGCTGCTGCACAAGCGCAAGCCAGTGCTCGGGATCCTTGCGCAGGGCCTGATCCGGATAGACCAGGGGCATGCCCAGCAGGAGGCTGCCCACATAGTCCGGCATGGCCATGTCGTGGTGGAAGGGGGAGAGGGCCAGCGCCGGCGTGTCCTGGCCCAGGGGGCGCATGGCGCCTATGTTGAGCACCGCATTGACGACACCTGCCCAGGGCACCAGCACGCCCTTGGGCGTGCCCGTGCTGCCGGAGGTATAGACAATGGCACCAAGATCCCCGTCAGCCAGGGGGCTTGCCTTGGCCAGAGCAGGCAGGTGGTTCAGGGCAGACAGGGGCGCCTTGCTGTCAAGGGCGAAGGCCGGAATGCCCCAGAGCCTGCCCTCCACAGGCCTAAGGGTGTCTGTCAGCACAAGGCTTGCCCCGCAATCGTGCACAAGGCTGCCAAGTCTTGCTTCGGGCGCGTCGCAGTCCAGGGGGACAAGGACGCCTCCGGCTGCCCGGACGGCCCAGGAGGCAAGGGCCTGCCAGCGTCCCTTGCCAAGAAGGAGGGCCACGCGGGCACCGGCACAAAGGCCTGCCTTGCGCAGGGCCGCTGCCAGAGCCGTGGTCGCGGCATGGGCCTTGTGCCAGGTCATGCTGCCCCGGCTGTCCCTGATGGCCACGGCTGCGCCCAGCTGCCGGGCCCTTTGGGCAAGAAGGTCCAGGCAGTCCGGATTTGGGACAGGCCTGGCTGCGCCTTCCTCCACGCTGTACGTGCAATGGGCCTGCACCAGGGTGTGCAGGGGCGCCTGTTCCTGCCAGGGGGCGTCGCTGTCTGCCATGGCCCGAATCAGGTCCGCATAGGTGGCAAACATGTTTTCCGGCAGCTCTTTTGCAAAGAGATCGTCCAGCACATCCCAGGACAGGTGCAGCTCGTCGCGAATCTTCCCGTACTGGGCGTCAATCCAGACCTGCGGCGTCTGGGTCAGGGTCTTGCGCACAGTGCCAAGCCGGCCCAGGGCGCCGATCCAGGAGGATTCCCGGCCCGAGCCGCCGCTTTCCGGCTCGCTTGTGAACACATAGGGCATGCCCGTCTCCGGGCCTGCTCCCGTGTGCTGACGCCAGGCACGCAGAACCGTGACACCGGAGACGTGATCGTGCTCGAGATCCTGCCAGACCTGCCTTTGCACGAGCCTGCAGCGATCGAGAAAGGTCGCCTCCGTGTCCGAAAGATCCATGGCCGTGAGCGAGAAGCTTGCAAATTCGCCAACGCAGTTCTCTATGTCCCTGTGCACGGGCAGCCTGTTGATGCGGGGCACATTGATGGTAAAGCGCCGCTCGTAGGTCCAGTGGCCCAGAGTCTCGGCATAGCAGGCAAGCAAAAAGGCCGACAGGGTCAGATCAAGCCTGCGCAGCCGTGCGGAGAGGCGTGCGAAGGCCTCGGCCCCGAGCCGGGCCTCGTGGCGCACGAACACGGGGGAGGAGCCTTTGTGTGCCCGGCCGGCAGGGGCCCTGAGCGGCAGGACCGGAGCCGGGGGCAGGCTTGTCACCTTCTTTTGCCAGTAGGCCAGGCTTGTGCGGTAGCGCTCGCTTGAGCGAAAGTCGGCGCAGGCCAGGACATAGTCGCGGAAGGAGCAGGCAGGAGCAGGGGGCAGCTCCTGCCCCTCGTACAGCTGGGCGAGCTCGCGCATGAGTATCTGCAGGCTGTGACCGTCCAGGCACCAGCAGTCTATGCTGCCCATGAGGATGGTGCGCCTGTCCGCTAGGACAAAGGCGTGAAACGTCGTCTGGGGCCAGTGTTCAAGGTCGTAGCAGGTATGGGAAAGCGTTTGGGCCGCCTTTTCGAGGCGTTCTGCCCCTTCCCGGTCAGGAAGGTGTTCAAGGCTCGTCACCTCGAGGACAAGGGCGGGAACCTGTTCCGAGACCTGCTGGGTGCCGTCCGGCAGGACCCTGGCCCTGAGCATGTCGTGGCGGCAGACAAGGGCATTCCAGGCCTGTTCAAAGCGCTCTCTGGAAAAGTCCGGAATGTCCAGCTCGAAAAAGACATGGATGCCGACACTGCCAAAGGCCATGGACGTGTCCCTGCCAAGCCAGTAGGCCTGCTGATTCTCGCTGAGCGGGAAGGGGTCATGGCGGTGTTCGGGCTCCGGGTGCAGAAGGGGAAGATCACGTGTCTGCTGTTCCTGTCCGAGCAGGGCAAGAACAGAGGCCTTGCCGCTTTTGAGCAGGTCCAGGACGTCGCGCGTGAGTGCCCGGGGATTGCCCCGCAAGACCAGTTCGTCCCCCTCGACGCTCAGGCGCACGCCCTGTCTGCGCAGGGACACAACGAGGGAAAGCGCATCGAATGCTTGTGTGGCTGCCATCAGATCCTCGCCGTGATTTCGCTTCTGTCAGGGTGCGGGGCTTGTTCCTGCTGCTGCCCAAGGCGGGCATTTTCTATGTACAGGCTGGCCCTGGTGGCTGTCTGGGGTTCCAGGATCAGGGAGAAGGGGACGGCAATGCCCGAGTATTCGCGCAGGGAGGCAATGAGCCGGGCGGCCATGATGGAACTGCCTCCTGCCTCGAGGAAGGAATCCTGCGGCATGAAGCTTGCGCTTTCGAGAACCGTGCGGAAGATGCGCAGCACGGGATCGTCGCAGGAACTCTCTGCAAGGGCGGGTTTGGGCAGCCGTGCCTTGTCTATCTTGCCGCTGGAATTGAGGGGCAGGCTTTCCAGAAAGACAAAGTGTCTCGGCACCATGTAGTCGGGAACCCTGGTCTGCAGGAACGCTCTGAGCTCTTCCTCGAGGGTGCCTTCGCAGGCAGCGCGATCTGCGGGAACGACATAGGCCACAAGACGTGTCTGCGGTTCGCGCTGTATCCCGATATGAGCCATGTGCACGAGTTCCGATTCGAGCAGGGCTGCGCACACCTCGCCAGGCTCGATGCGGCAGCCCGAGATCTTGATCTGATCGTCGTTGCGGCCGAGGATGTACAGGGTCCCGTCCTTGTCAAGCAAGGCCAGATCCCCGCTTCTGTAGGCCCTGCTTCCATCCTCCAGGGTCAGGAAGGCACTGCCCTGGTCCGTTGTCTGCACATAGCCATTGGCGACACAGGGGCCGATTATGACAAGTTCGCCCTCGGATCCTGCCGGAAGCGGTTCGCCGTTGTCCCCCACAATGAGAAAACGCGTGGAGCCGATGGCCCTGCCGGCCGGAATGCGGGCAGAAGCGGGCACATCGCGGGCAAAGGTGTGCGCAGCGACAAAGACACTGCATTCGGTAGGGCCATAGCAGTTGTGCAGCTCAAGACGGGGGCAGGCGCGCAGCGCGTTTTCTATGGCTGTCTTGCCCGGCAGCTCGCCGCCAAAGCACAGATGCTGCAGAGAGCGGAAGACCGCGGGGTTTTGCGAGCAGACCACGTTGAACACGCTGGTCGGCAACAGCAGAAGACCTGTTGCGTTGCGTTCGAGAAAGTCTTGCAGGGCAACGGCATCGAGCAGGGTTTCCGGGTCGCTGACATGGAGCGTGCAGCCGTTGAGCAGGCCGCCCCACAGTTCCATGATGGACATGTCGAAGGTCATGGAGGCGCCGTGGACCATGTGCTGTCCAGGCCAGTAGCCGAGATGCGCCACATTGCCAAAGATGTCGTGTATTCCGGCATGGTGCACGCACACGCCCTTGGGGGTGCCGGTCGAGCCGGAGGTGTGCATGATGTAGAGGGTGGTGTCGGCTGCCGGTGGGGCCGGGGGCTCGCCGGAAGACTCCGTCCCGAGGAAGGAAGCCGGGTCAATGTGTGGCAGGACTCTGGCCCAGTCGCAGCCTCCAAGATCGTCCTCGCTTCCCAGAACGCAGGCCAGGCGGCAGCTTTGTGCCACGCCGGCGCAACGTGCCTCGGGCCAGTCCAGCCCCATGGGCACGTAGGCAACGCCAGCCTTTGCGGCAGCCACGGCGGCAAGGACACTGGAGACACTGCGGTTCATGTACAGTCCCGCAACAGGGTATGCAAGCCCGGTCAGTTTTTTCGCCAGTGCCGTTGATGCGGCATCAAGCTGGGCGTAGGTCAGGGAACACTCCCCGTCAATCACTGCGTATTCCCGTGCCTGGTCTGCAAAGATCGTGTTCAGACGCCTGATCAATGGCGAACCGGCTTTTGTCGTGCTTGGCATTGTATACCGTCCTCCGGAAAGTTGCGGGCTGTATCAAAATCTGAAAAGTCAAACTCCTGCAGCCTTGTACCAGGCAGCCTGTTCCTTGTCAGAATACAGGCACTCAGGACAAAGGAAGAAGTGCAGAGGGCAAATTCCTGAACGGGCAGAGGGCGTCCGTGCAGAAAAAAGGAAGTGCAGCGGTTGCGAAGGTGCAGATGGGGGAAACCACGGGGAAAGCCGCACCCAAGTGCCTTGCACAGGGCTTCCCTTGTGGTCCACAGGCGCAGGAAGTGTCGTTGCGGCGAGGAAGAGGCGCGTATCTCGGCGCACTCTTCGGCTGGAAAGACCATCCGTGCCATCTCCTCGAACCCCGTGGGAGCAGTGGCCGGTTCGATGTCGACACCGCAGTGCCCGCTGCGCGTCACCAGAATGGCAATGTGGGGCCAGGCATGGGAGAGGCTGAAGCGAAGGCTGCCAAGCCCCTGTGGGCAGGCCCCGGGCACAACAAGGCCCGGCTTGCCGTATCGCCCCCTGCAAAAACGCCAGGCTGAGGGCTCGATTTGGGGATAATGACGGCTGAGAACGAGACGCAGCAGTGCGTGCGCTGCCGCATAGAGGAGGCTGTCCCGGGCAAAGCGAAATCTGCAGGCGCTGGCACGCTCTGTTTCGTCGAGCAGCGTGCAGCACTGGGCAAAGAGCCGGCCAGGTGTGCCTGGAGAGCGGGATCCCGGGCCGTGCAGGTGTCGTGCTCCAGGCTCAAAAAGCCCTGGGTCCTGTGGCAGCAGCCGGGCGCAGGAACCCAATGCAAGGTTTGCGTGCACAAGGCAGACCCTGTCCATCAGGCAGGCGTACCGCCAAGAGAGGTTATCCTGAAATCGTAGGGAGCCTCCTGAGAGGAAAAGACTTCGTACTGCAAATGGTCGACAACGTTGTTTTCCCTGTCAAAGGTCAGAATCTGGGGCCTGAGGGAATGCAGCTGGGTTTTGTCTGTGAGATATTCCGAGGCGCAGACAATGACCTGATCGCCCTTCTGGCAGCAGCGGGCCGCAGCTCCGTTGAGAACGCAGCACCGTGAGCCAGGTTCGCCATAAATGACGTATGTCGCCAGGCGCTGGCCATTGTTCTTGTTCCAGATGTACACAAATTCAAGTGGATAAATGTCCGCCTGACGGCAGATGACCGGATCGAGCGTGATGGAACCATGGTACTCCAGCTCACAGCCTGTCACATGAATACCATGGAGTTTGGAACGGACGACTTCAATCATTGCCTTGTTCAGCTCCTGTTCTGGTTGAGATGTGCGTGAGATGCGGGTGTCATGCAGGCCGTTGTGCTGCCTGCCGGTTTTTTCTGTTCCACAGCTGACGAGGGATGCCCTTTTCTCTGGCCTGCCGCTCTGTCTGACTGTCGTGGCAGAAAATGTTCAAGACATACCCTAGCTATGCCCTCTGCCGGGAAGTCTCTGCCCTGTCGAGAAGTTTTAATACCTCAGATTGAAATCAATTTTCAAATTTTTCACGACCTTTTTCTGTCAAGATGCTGAAAATTTTTTATTTTTTCATGTCACACCCCTTTGTGCAGACTCGCAAGATCAGAAACATCGTGCTCTTCCTCCACAAGTGGCCCCGGGTGGATGAGCGTCCTCAGCGCCTGAAAGAGGGGATGGCTCGCCCCCTGTTCTCCTTTCCGGACGGAAGCGGGATGGGGCCTCTTCTGCCTGACAGTTCCTGTTTGCGTCCTGCCAGAGCAGCTTGAAAAAAACAGCGTCACAACAATTTAATCGTTTGATATAATTAAATAAGTTTTAACAAAAATTGAAAACAAATTTCAATTATGGGTATAAAAAATTCTTTTGTGAGGATAAAGCGGGTACAAAAATCTGTATCAGGGAAGAGACCAAGCATACACAGATACCGTTGCTGCCGGAACAGACATCACGCCCGAACGCCGAAACAGTCATATTGAAATGCCAGTTGTTCCATGGCGCACGACAGTATCTTTGCAAGGACACCCAGGGCTGCTTTTTGAAGCACGCAGGTTTTCCCTGCCTCTCACACATAACCACACAAGGAGAACCAATGCTGCCGCGCAAATCACAAAGGGGGCGCAGAGCCAGAAGAAGGAGACTGTCACTCGTCAGAAAGGGAACGCTTTCGCTTGTCCTTTCCCTGCTGCTGGCTGCTCCGGTCCTTGCCGCAGACGATCCTGCCGCTTCGGATGATGTGTATCAGCTGCCCACCGTGACCGTGACTGCGGACAAGAGAACGACGGACGTGCAGAAAACGCCTTCGTCCATCACGGTCATGTCCCGCACAAAGCTTGAGGATGCCAATATCGACACCATTGAAAAGGTGCTGCAGCGCATCCCCAACATGAACTTCAGCCAGTTCGCCGGTGGCGCAAACTTCATGTCCATACGCGGCATCACCACCTCGGCCGGTACCTCCACAAGCCCCATTGTCATGTACCTGGACGGCGTGCCCGTGGACACCTTCTTCAACCTGGATGCGCCGCTCATGGACATAGAGCGCATTGAAGTGCTGCGCGGCCCCCAGAGCGCCATCTACGGCAAGAACGCCATGGGCGGCGTCATCAACGTCATTTCCCGCAAGCCCACCAACGAATGGCATGGCATCCTGCAGGCAGACTACGGCTCCTTCAATACCCAGCGCTACGCGGCAGCCATCAGCGGTCCCCTCATCGAAGACAAGCTCTATATAGCCCTTTCCGGCTCCCATTACTCCACAGATGGCTACATGAACCATGACGACACCTGGTACGGCAATCAGGAGCGCACCGAGCGCTTCAAGGGCATGCTGCGCTTCACGCCCACGGACGACATAGACATCAGCTTCCACCTCAACTACACGGCCCGCCGGGACGGCTACTCCAATCTCATCTGGGGCGACGAGCCTACCCTGGACTCCATTGCCAACAAGGACGACTACCTGCACTCCGACATCTGGAACATGGCCCTGCACATGTCCTTTGACTTTGATCCGGTCACCTTCGAGTCCATCACCACCTACCGCACGGAGAATCTGGACTACGCCATTGATATGCTGCCATCGTATCAATATATGTATAATATCCAGGCACCGGGGACGCAGCTTGATTACGTCGATACTGGCAGAAACAATACCCGCAAGGAATTTACCCAGGAATTTCGCCTGCGCTCCCCGGATGACAAGAAGGACGGCATCAAGTGGCTGCTCGGTGTCTTTGGCGGGTATACGGACATGAACATCCGTGAATCCTATTCCGACATGCCAGGGATATTCCCTAGTGATGCCCTGGGACTTCCAGCCGGCATGTTTATACCCGCGCGGATGTGGACCAACCAGCCGAGCCGGGAATATACACAGGATTACGCAGCCTTTGGCGAGATCACCATTCCCATTGTGGACAAGCTGAAGGTCACCCTGGGCCTGCGTGCCCAGCAGACCTACAAGAAAATCTCCGGGGACTATATAATGGGGATGGAGGCGATGGGAACAGCCGCAGACAGGGGGCTCGGGTATCAAGAGTCCGACTCCTGGTTCGAGCTTCTGCCCAAGTTCAACATAAGCTGGCAGCTGACGGATGACATCATGCTCTATGGCGGCGTCAACCGCAGCTTCATTCCCGGCGGCTTCAACAATGCCACGAAAACCGGCGTGGACATGACCTACGAAGCCCAGACAGCCTGGAACTACGAGATCGGCGCCAAGACCGAATGGTTCGACAAGCGCTTCCTCTTGAATCTTGCCCTCTTCCATTCCAGGGTAGAAGACCTGCAGCTCATGAAGTTTGATATAGGTTCCCAATCCTATCTGAGCGACAACGCAGGCTCGGCCCGCATCTACGGCGTGGAAGTCGATGCCATGGCCAGGCTTTTGCCCGGCCTTGATGCCGAGTTCAGCTTTGGCTACCTGTGGACCCGCTTCGATGACTACACGCACATGGATGTGGACTACACCGGCAACAAGCTCCCCTATACCCCGGACTATACGGCCAGCTTTGCCCTGCAGTACCGCCACGAAAAGGGCTTCTTTGCCAGAGGCGAGGTTCTGCACTACGGCCAGCTCTACTGGAGCGAGGCCAACGACTACAAGCGGGATCCCGTTACCCTGCTCAATGCCCGCATAGGCTACGAGTTCGATCCCTTTGCCGTCTATGTCTACGGCAACAACCTGACCGACGCAAAGTACCTCAACTACTATACCGACACCTCCAAATACGGCATGATGGCCCGTCCTCGCGAGATCGGCGTACAGCTCAAGTACACCTTCTAACGACACTCTTCTCCTCATTGTGCCCCGGCTGTTCCCTGGTCTCAGGGAACAGCCGGGGAGGCAGTGGGGCTTTTTTTTTTCAGGCAGGCTCTATGGCACACAAGGCACACACAAGCCCCTTCATCAAGGTCTCTCCACAGGCACAGCTCATGCTGGCAGGAGCACTTGTCTTCGGAGCACTGGACACCATCCTCCTTCCAGTTCCCTACCTTATGGCCTGGCTCATGCTCGAGCATCTGGCAGGAACACCCCCCGGTTCCATGCCCATTGCCCTGTCCATGGACCAGGTTTTTTTCTGGGTGGTTGTGGCCATGGCCGCACGCTGGCTCGCAGGCCTCCTCTCCACAACCCTCTCGCATCTCTCCGCCATGGTGGTCACCACGGATCTGCGCACACGGCTGCTTGAGCATCTCGGCCGGCTGCCCATGCACTGGCACGCAGGCCAGACAAAGGGCGGCCTCAAGAAAGTCTTTACAAGCGACATTGGCGAGGTGGAGGGCTTTCTGGCCCACCACATTCCGGACACGGTCTCGGCCCTGCTTCTTCCCATCCTCTCCCTGGCCTGTCTTGTCTGGGTGAACTGGATCCTCGGCCTGCTCCTTGTGCTCCTCTTTGTGGCCTGCCTTCTGGTACAGGCCGCAAGCCTTGCCGAGATGAGCAAAAACAGCATCATGGGACGCTACAACAGGGCCCTTGAGGATCTGAACTCGGCCGTGGTGGAATTTGTCCGTGGCATGCCCGTCATCAAGCTCTTCAACAGGGAGCTCTCCTCCTTCTCCAAGATGCGCCGCTGCGTGGACGAGTTCAGGGACATTCAGACTCAGGGAGCGGCCACCTTTGCCCCCCGCTGGGCGCTCTTTTCCACCCTCACGGTCATGCCCTTCACCCTGGCTGCCGTGGCAGGCGCGCCCCTGTTTCTTGCAGGCCAGGCCACGCTCTCCGAAGTGACCCTCTTTCTCATGATGGGCTGCGTGTGCCTGGCGCCCCTGACCAGGCTTGTGCGCCTTGCGGCCATTGTCTCGGAGCTGACCCAGAGCCTGAACAGGCTGCGGGCCCTGTTCGCGGAACCGGTGGAAGAGACAGGCACCTTTTCCGCCTCCCTTGTCCGCACGCCCAGGGTCGAGGTCCGCAACCTCTGTGTGCGCTTTGGAGAAAAGACCATCCTCAGGAACATCAGCTTTGTGGCCGAGCCTGGCACCACCACGGCCATTGTGGGTGCGTCGGGCTCCGGCAAGAGCACCCTTGCGGCCACACTGGCAGGTCTGGAAGGCATTCATTCCGGCACCGTGAGTCTGGACGGCTATCCCTTGTCCGCCTTCCCGGCCAGCGAGCTTGCCAGGCTTATCACGCCGGTCTTTCAGGCGCCGCACATCTTTTCCGGCACCATTGCTTCCAACATTGCCCTGGGCGTGTCCGACCCCGCAAGGGAAGACCTTGCCGAAGCTGCGCGCCTCGCCCGCTGTGACCAGTTTGTCGAGGCTCTGCCTGGCCAGTACGAAACCCGCATTGGCGAGGGCGGCGACGTTTTTTTAAGCGGCGGCCAGAAGCAGCGCCTGGCCCTGGCCAGAATGGCGTACAGACAAACGCCCATTGTCGTTCTGGACGAGGCCACCTCCTATGCCGACGCCGAGAGCGAGGCCGAAATCCAGGCAGCCCTCTCCGGCCTTCTTCAGGGGTGCACGGTCCTTGTCGTGGCCCACAGGCTGCACACCATTGCAAAGGCCCAGCAAATCCTTGTCCTGAAAGAGGGCGAAATCGTCGAGCGGGGCACCCATGAAAGCCTTCTTGCCGCTCATGGTGTCTATGCCGCGCTGTGGGAGGCTCACCACAAGGCCCGCTCCTGGAGCATTCGCACCCGGGCCAGGGCGGAGACAAAGAATGAAGAGAAGGGGAACAACGAGACGGTGAAGGAGGAGACCTGCCCATGCTGAACACACCGAGCACCCTGATCACGCTGGCCCAAGGGTCCACGGCCTCCCTGTACCGGGCACTCATTCTCAGCCTCTGCGTCATGGGCGCGCAGCAGGCCTCCTATGTGGCGGCCTTCTTCCTTTTGCAGACGCTCTGGCTCGCTCACGAGGGCACAGGCGCCCACTGGATTGCGTGGGTGTGCGTCCTCCTGGCCCTTGCTCTGGTCCATGCCCTTTTCAACCGCTCCTCCCTTGTGGCTGCCTATGGGGGCAGCTACGCCCTTGGCGGCAGCCTGCGCCTGCGTCTGTGCGATCATGTGCGCAGGCTCTGGCTCTCCTTCTTTCAGAAAAACGACTCAGGGATCCTCTGCGGCGTGCTCATAGACGACATCAAGAGCATGGAAGTCTTCTTTGGCATGCATCTTTTTGATCTGGCCTCAGGCCTGGTCTTTCCCTTCCTTCTGTGCGTCCTCATGCTCTTTTTCAGCTGGCAGATCACGGGTGTTCTGGTCCTCTCCGCAGCCCTTGCCTTTCCCCTGATTCTCTGGGCCTGCCGCACGGCGCAGCGTCTCGGGCCTTCCTGCGCCGCTGCCAGGGATGCCGCCTATTCGGCGCTTCTGGACTATGTGGGCGGCATCCGCGAACTCAAGGCTGCCAACCTCACGGGCCTGGCCTTCACTCCGCTCCTTGCCAGCTGGACAAAGTACGGCCGTCTGAGCGTCCGCATGGAAGGGCAGTACGGCCTGCTGGCCCTGGCCTATTCCCTTGTTCTCGATCTGGGCTTTCTGGGAACGCTCATGGTGGGCCTTTTCCTGGTGGAAGCAGGAACGGCCGGCGTGACCAGCCTTATGTTCTTTCTTGTGGTCGGCAGCCGCTTTGTGGAACCCATGCGGTCCCTTGGCATGGTCCTGCCGGAAGTGCGCCGCAGCCTTCTGGCTGCCCAGCGCATTGCCGACACGCTGGCCGTGCCGGAACCGCCGACCCTTCCTGCACAAGAACGGACTGGCCACGAGATACGCTTCGAAAACGTCTCCTTTGCCTATGAGCAGAAGACGACGCAGGGAGAGCAGGGCAGGGAACAGACAGGAGCTGAGGGAAAAGACGTCCTGCACAACATCTCCCTGATCCTGCCCGAAGGAAGCGTCACGGCCCTGGTCGGGCCTTCCGGCGCCGGCAAGAGCACCCTGGCCCATCTGCTGCTGCGCTTCCATGACCCAAGGGAAGGGCAAATAACCCTTGGCGGCGCGGATCTACGCTCCTTCTCCCAGGAAGAACTCTACACGTTCTTCAGCGTGGTCTTCCAGGACGTCTATCTCTTTGACGACTCGGTCTTCAACAATATCCGCATGGCCAGACCCGGGGCGAGTCCGGAGGAAGTGTACAGGGCTGCCCGTCTGGCCCGCTGCGACGACTTCATAGCCACCCTGGAGCAGGGCTGGGAGACACAGGTCGGGGAAGGGGGCGCCAGGCTCTCCGGCGGCGAAAAGCAGCGCCTCTCCATTGCCAGGGCCATCCTGAAGGACGCCCCTGTCATCATCCTGGACGAGGCCACAGCCTCCCTGGATCCGGAAAACGAGCTCAGCATTCAGGAAGGCCTCAATTCCCTCCTTGCCGGCAAGACCCTGCTGGTCATTGCCCACAGGCTGGAAACCATACGCGATGCGGACAACATCGTGGTACTGCAGGAAGGCCGCATAACAGAAATCGGCACCCATGAAAGCCTGCTGGCAAGGGAGGGCCTCTACGCCCGCCTGTGGTCCCTGCAGCAGACCATCAAGTCCTGGCAGCTCTAAGCTTCTGACAGCTTCAGGCTTTTTGCAAGGCCCGGCTTGAAAAAGCGGCCGGCTCCGGGCTTTGCTGCACATGAAGCCTCAGGCTTTCCGGAAAGAAAGAGAAGGGGGTGCTCCGCAGTGATCCGGCATGCCGGATCGTTGCGGGGCACCCCTGTTTTGTTGTGGCCTGCTGTCAGGTCTATTCGCTGAAGTTGAAGTTGTCCTGGTAGTAGCGCGTCACCGGAAAGCGGTACTCGTCCAGCGGCACGGGCACGCGGTAGAACTCGGGATCCGTGTCCGAGCCGTTGCGCTTGAGGCACAGCCAGGCCAGATCGTTCTCGTTCCTGGTGGGGTAGTCCTCTCTGTAGTGGCCGGCACGTGTTTCCCGGCGCTCCAGGGAGGCACGCACATACATTTCGCTCACAAAGGCCACTGCCTTCGTCTCGATGAGCTTGAGCAGATAGTGCGGATCGGCGGCAGCCATGGCCGGCACATCCTCTTCCCGGATGCGGACAAGCTCCTTCAGGGCCCGGGAAAGCGCCTGCTCGTTCTTCAGAATGGACACATCATAGGGGAACACCACACTCTGAATCCTTGTGAGCACTTCCTTGGGGGTGAGGCCCTCTCTGCCCAGGGGGGCGAAGGTGCTGGCAAAATGGCGTTCTTCGTCACACTCTGCCGTGACTCTGGGCAGACTCTGCAAAAGCTCGGCAGCCTTTTCGCCTGCCATATGGCCAAGGACAGATGTGCTCATGAGGGCAAAGCCTCCGGCATAGACACCGGGCTCCGTGGCCCTGGCCGTGCCTGCAGCCAGAAGACCCGGCACTGCGGTTTCGCCCCAGGCCGTCGCCTGCATGCCGCCATAGGACACGGTCATCTGCGGCACCCATTCCGTGGAATCCCTGAAGAGATCCAGACCCAGACCCAGAGCAGAGAGCTTGTCATAGTTGAGCTTCTGCCAGCCGTTCTGGGGACGCAGCAAAATAAGGTTTTCCTGCTTGATGCGGCTCAGATCAAAGGTGATGGGGCCGCGGCCGGCACGAATTTCCATGGCCATGGCAATGGTCGTGTAGTGGGGATCCGTGTTGGCGCCAAGGACAGGAGAGTAGCGCTCCATGAAGGATTCACCGTTGCGGTTCACAAAGCGGGCACCCAGGGGCATGAGCACGGTCTGTCCTTCCCAGCCAAAGAGCCGCGGCATGTTCCAGACCCTGGCAAATTCCATGTCCTGCAGGACGGCACCAGCTTCCCAGGCCATCTGCATGGTTTCGCCCGTGGGCGTGTTCTTGCCGTAGGAAGTCTTCCAGCCGCCCATGCCTGTGGCGGCAATGACCACACGGGCATCAAAGCGGTACGATTCCCCTGTGATGGCATCAAAGCCCAGGGCCCCGCAGACCTGACCATCCTGCTGCAAGAATTCGGTGAGCATGATGCGCCCGAGGCGCTGCACCTTGCGTTGCTTCAGCTGACTGACCAGGTTTTTCACCATGAGCTCGCCGCCGCGGCCCTTGAGCTGGGCAGGGTAGAGCTTCACGTGATCAAGGCCCCTCTGGCGCACGAACTTTCGCTTGCCATCCTCCATGCGGAAGAACTCGCAGCCAAAGCGCTCGTAGTCGGCCAGGCGATCGCGGGAGCGGGTGAGGATCTCCTCCATGAGCTTCTGATCGCACAGACCGTCAAAGTAGTAGACAAAGTCCTGTATCCACTGATCCACGGTGTCCGGATCGAGCACGGCCTCGAAATCGCCGCCTGCCATGGTCATGAGACCGCCCCAGTCCCTGGGCCCCTTGTCCACCAGGGTTATCTGCGCTTCAGGTGCAAGCTCCGAGGCCCGGTAGCCTGCCCACAGTCCGGCAGAGCCCGTGCCGATGATCAGAATGTCCGTTGCAATGCGATTGATCTTCATGGCTCAGGCACCTCCTCCCAGTTCCCTGGGCACATTGGGAAAGACCGGGGGCAGTTCTTCCCTGAAGGGATGCACATAGATGGCTCCCGACGGACAGAAGCGCTCGCACAGATAACAGGTCATGCAGTCATCAGGATAGGCAATGAAGGCCTTGCCGTCCTCGTTGAGGCGCAGGGCGTCCAGGGGACAGCGCCGGACACAGGATCCGCAGCCCACGCACAGATCGGTATCGATTTTCTGAATCATTCTTCCTCTCTATACAAAGAACGGCCAGCTCAAATGCCGGCCGTTGCATTTCAGGTATAATGCTTGTGCTTAGAAGGTATACTGGAAGTAGACAGCAGCCTTCCAGGCATCCTGCTTCTGATAGGAACCCCAGTCTGCATAGTCCTTCTGCCAGGTGTCGCCATCAATGTAGTTGGCAATGTAGCCAAGCTCTGTCACACACTCCAGATTCTCATAAATCTGCCACTTTGTGAGGAAGTTGAATTCCAGAAGGCCATCATTTTTTGTCAAATACAAGCTATCGTACCTGTTGCCGCCGCCTTCCCATGCATTGGCGTGGGTCATATACTTTACCATGGACGGACTGTTGGTGCCGCCCCAGTAGGCCACGCGCAAAGTATGCTTGAGATTGTCAATGAAACTCACATCCTTCACCTGAGCGCCAATGCCCCAGGTACCGGCATAGTTCAGAGCCTTTGCTCGCAAAAACCAAGAAGATTCCCAGCTCAGCCCCTGTCCGTAGCCCATGAAGGACGTGAAGTTGCCGTAGGCACACAGGGAAGGCAGACGTTCAGAACCGTTCTTCACGTTGCCATCGTCACCGGAAGCGTACCAGCCAAAGATGCCTGGAGTACCCCAGTCCATCTTGTACTCGATGAGGGCCTTGGCCAGCCAGCCCTGACGCTGCATGCTGCCGCGGCGAACATCATTCCAGTCATTGCGTGCCGCAACATCGTAGCGGCCCATGGACTCCACAAAGCCATAGTTGAAGTCGAACTCAATGTTCAGGGGATCCCAAGCCTTGATGGTCAGAGGGAGTCCCAGCCAGAGCATGCTGCCGTATTGCTTGGAAGTGGGATTGAGGTTGCGAATATTTAAACCGTCACCACCTTCCAGTCTGTTAAGAAATGGTGTGGTTGTTACACCAGGAGCACCATCGGCAAACATATTGTTATAATAAGTATCAAAATAGGCCGCATTACGCCCCTGAATACCGTACATCACCCAGGGCTCGAACTTGAAGCCGTCAAACTTCATGGGCAGGCTCAGGTAAAAGAAGTCCATGTTGTCAAGATAATTGGCTTGATCATGTGACCTGATACCCGTAGGATCATCCGCCTTGTAGTCTCCGCCTGCGTAATTATCATTGAGCAGACGCATCCACATGCCTGTCAGACTGATGTTCTCGGAAATCTTGTAATTAGCCACTGCTGCGGCAACACGGTTGTCATGAATGGCCGTTCCACCGGCCGCATTGGGCAGGGTGACGAACTGCAGCCCCATTTTGAGACTCAGATCCGTCTGCGGTACGGTCCACTGTACATATGCCTGAGCAATCTTCACAACCTGACCGTCTGCACCCAGGGCACCACCAGAGGCAGACTGTCCCCAAACCTGCGGAGAAATCTTGAAGGCAACCAGACTTTCAAGATTTTCTGAGGCAATAGCTCTCAATATGAGAGTCAGACGATGTCTGGCCGTAAACTGGTCACCGTTGTTCACATGGTTGCCATCGCGTTCCTTGGTGAGGCCTGTGTCAGCCAGCCCAAAGGCCATGGTCCAGAAACCGCCAATCTTGAAATCAATTGCCTGAGCAGGTGTAGCTGCACACATGAATACCGCTATGAAAACGGCAGAAAGACCCTTTCGTACAAAACCGAAACGCATACTTCATCCCCTTGTATTTTGCCAATTGTTTCAATTTTTGAATACATACTGATTTTATTTGTATTTGTGGTGAGCAGTGAACTGAAAACATTGCTCACCACAAGAACTCAAAATACATTGCGCAGATTCTGTAAAATGCTACTTCAGAAGGAGCAGTTCGCGTTCCTTGCGCCAGGGATCCTTGGTTTCCTGGTACTGCAGATTCAATCCCATGGTTGTGCGTTCCTTCAGATCGTACTGATCCCAGCCGGGATTGCCGGTGGTAATGAAGCGCACCCAGGTCTTGTGCATCTTGTCGGCCAGTGCCTGCGGCGGATTGTCGCCCACATAGCCCGCACAGGCCTTCTTGTCGGCCAGCATGTCAAAAACAAAGGGAATATCACACCAGTGGGCAGCGTCCATCTTTCCATTGTAGGCATCACTCTTCCAGTTGAAGGAGTAGGCCCAGGTCTTGCCGCCGCCCTTGCCACGGGCCTCCAGAAGCCTGTTGGTGGGAATACGGAAGATGATATCGCTCTGAATGGCCGTGTAGATGTCGCCATCCGTCTTGCCGCGGCCATTCTTGCGGTAGGCTTCGGCCAGGGAGTGCGGAGCGCCAATGCTGTCCAGAATGAAGTTGACATCCTTTGCAGTGAGGCGATCGATTTCTCCTGTGGGCACAGTGACGTAGCGCCATTCATCCAGCGTACAGCCTATCATGACGGACACCTTCCTGCCCATGCCGTCCGCCACACTGTCCACAACACGCTTCTTCAGTACTTCGCCGTCCACATAAGGCTTGAACAGTGTGGTATTGCCGTTCGTGTACTTTGCCCACTTCGGATCCACGCTCATCTGCACAAGCAGTCTGCGGAAGTTCAACATCTTGTCATACGGAAGCGCCATGATTGCTTCCTTCGTATAGGGGATGCCCCAGTATTTACATAAGAGCCTGGATGAAGTATCAGCCTGTTCAGGTGTCCACTGGGCAAGATGGGAACCGCTCATGAGAATGGCCTGCTCGAACAGTCCTTCTCCCAAGGGGGAGGCCAGCATGGAGCCAATATGAGTGGCGCCTGCGGACTGCCCCATAACCGTGATGCGGTTGGGGTCGCCGCCGAATGCGGCAATGTTTTCCTTGACCCAGCGCACGGCAAAAAGCATGTCCCTGATGGCCAGGTTGGCCGGGACACCGGGGATGCGCATGAAGCCGTCCACATTGACGCGGTAAGGCACGCTCACCATAACGACACCGCTCCTTGCAAAGGAAGTGCCGTCAATCTCGCTGTTGTCGCAGCTCATGCTGCCGCCGCCGGGGATGTACACGAGAACAGGCAGCTTGGCCTTCCCAAGGTCAGGAGACCAGATGTTCACCCGCAGGCAGTCCCCGCCACCTTCCACATTGATGCGGGAATTCTTGCCGGGCAGGGGCTTGCCGTCCGGCCCCATCTGTCCTTCTTCACCCTCTTCAATGACACCTCCGCCCTGCAGGGGCAGGGAGGCCTGCTTTGTGCAGGACACCACGCCCTGCCACGGATCAACAAACTGCGGAAGCTGGAATCTGGTTGCCGCTTCGTAGGGCGGTTTTCCGCAGGGCACACCGCGGAAGACATGGACGCCATTGGCTATTGTTCCCTGCACCTTGCCCCTGATGGTTTCCACCACAGGGCCAGGTGTGGATGCGGCAAAGGCCATCCCCGGAATCTGGGAGGTCAGCAACGGCACTGCCACAGCGGCAGTCATTCCCTTGATAAAGTTTCTGCGGGAATCGTTCATACTCTATCTCCTCTGGCGGAGTGTTGCCGAAAAAGACACCAGCTGCTTTCATCGATTTTTCAGAGGAACCGGTTCTTCCTGAATGTGCGAGATTCTGGAAGACCATGTCGATGAAGCATTCTTTTTTCGGCAACACTCCATTATATATATCCTTGTAAGGCGTATGCCTCTTTCCTACACCTGCATGAAGAGCGGGAAGCTGAAGCCGATGGCGCCGCAGGGGCAGCTGGTCCGGCAGTTGGCGCAGTGCCAGCATTCCTCGCCGTGGCAGACCTCGGGGCGTTCGCCGGGATGGGTGCCCAGACGGCTTTCCACGCCTTCCTGACCTGCGGCACAGGGCCTGAGTTCCAGCACGTAGCCCGGGCAGTCCTCGACGCAGGTACCGCAGGCCTTGCAGTGGCCGCAGTGCATGCAGCGGGCGGCCTCGCGCATGGCCTGTTCCCTGTCAAAGCCCAGGTTGAGCTCGGAGAAGGCCTTGGCGCAGGCATTGACGGCTTCCTGTTCCTGGTCGGCGGTCTCGTACTGATCGCTGCCGTAGATGTCGGCGTACTGGACAATGTAGGGATCCTTGTCGCTGCCCATGGAATCGCAGGCTTCGATTTCGTTGTCTGCAGTGAGGGCATAGACGCGGGACTGTGTGCCGGTCAGCAGTTCGTGCACACTGAAGGCTGCCCTGCGGCCGTCGCCGATGGCTCTCGCAAAGGAGGAGGGACCGGCGGACACGTCGCCTGCGGCATAGACCTTGTCCATGGAGGTCTTCTGGGTCTCGTCCACCACAATCCACCTGCGGGGGGTGAGGGCCAGGCCCTGGTACCTGTCGCCCAGGTAGGAGAGGTCGGTCTTCATGCCCACGGCAAAGACCACGGTATCGCAGTCCAGGACATGGTCGCCGTTTTCCTTCTTCTCCATGTGGAGCTTGCCGGCTTCGTCAAAGCTGCAGGAGCTCACCTCGAAGTATTCGACGGCGCTGACCCTGTCGCCTTCGCAGCGGATGGCCTGCATGGTGCAGGAATTGTGGATCTGTATGCCTTCCTTTGCGGCAAGGACAAGGTCGTCTTCGGGCGCACGCATTTCGCCTTCCTTTTCAAGGCAGATCACGTGCACTTCTTCGGCGCCCAGGCGCCTGGCGGTAAAGGCGCAGTCAAAGCCGACGCCGCCACCGCCCATGACAACGACCTTCTTGCCGATCTTGCCCGTGTTCAGGCCAAGGGCCGTTTCACGGAGGAATTCCACGGCCTTGACGGCCTTGTCGGCATTGGGAATGGGCAGGCTGTTCTCGGCGGGCACGCCGGTGGCCAGGATGATGGCATCGTAGCGGGCCTCGATTTCCTCCATGGTGATGTCCACGCCAACCTTTGTGTTCACGCGGGCACGCACGCCTGCTTCGAGCACCAGGCCCACTTCGCGGTCCACCACATCCCTGGGCAGGCGGAAGTTGGGCACGCCGTAGCGGGCCACGCCGCCCAGCATGGGACTGGCTTCGTAGATGACCACTTCATGGCCGAGCAGGGCCAGATAGTAGGCAGAGGCGAGACCGGCAGGGCCGCCGCCGATGACGGCCACCTTTTTGCCGGTGGCAGGCAGGTTCTTGAAGAGACAGGAGCTCTTTTGGGCAAAGGTCTCGGCAGCGCGTTCCAGGGCGCGGATGTTCAGGGCGCTGTCCTTTTCCTTCCTGTTGCACACATCCATGCAGAAGTGCGGGCACACGCGGCCGGTGATGCCGGGGAAGGGGTTCTTGGCGCGCAGATAGCGCAGGGCTTCGGTGAATTCGCCCTTTTCGATGAGGCTGTGCACCTTCTGAATGGAATTGCCGATGGGGCAGGCGTGCTCGCAGGGAGAGGTGCGGAACTGCTCCTTGAGTTTGGGTCCGAGCACGACGGGTCTGGTGATTTCGCGGCTATATCTCGGGGGCATGATTGCAAACTCCTTGAAACTTGGTGAACTTTCGACACAAGGCCTAAAGCAGGGGAGCCTTGCCCCACTGGAAACGAGGGCCGTCCTCGCCACGGATCAGAAGCAGAGGCTTGGCCATATCGGGATTCAGATCCGGATAGTCGCGCAGCTTGTAGACGCAGCGACCTGTTTCCTTGCGTTCCATGGTGGCCTGAATGGCCAGTTCACTCACTGTCAGGATGTCACAGGACTCGTGGCAGCGCATAAGATCACGCAGCGTGTCCGCGTGCAGCAGACTGCGCTTTGAGGAGAGGAAGCGGATCTTTTCCAGAGCCCGTGCCATGCCGGCCATGGACCTGCGGAAACCCATGTAGTAGCACATGACATTGCGCACAGCCTGTTCCATTTCCTTGTAGCTAATCCCCTCGTCTGCAGAGACGTGCAGAGGAGCAAAGACGTCTTCTCTGACCCTGGCTGCCAGATCCTCGTCAATCTGACCGTATTCGCTCATGCCGCTGGCACGCAGACCGGCCTGACGTCCGGCCTCGTAGCCGCCGCACATGGCGCCGGAGCAGTAGAGGAAGATGGAACCGCAGAAGAGGTTGGGGACGGAGGACTCGAACTGATCGTTGACGGCGATAGTGCCGCCGAAGATGAGCTCGCCGATTTCCACTTCCAGCAGCTTATGCTGGAAGTCCGTGCCCGTGCACTCGGCCCAGTCGCCGAAGGTGGCCTTGTCACCGGGCATGAGCACGTACTGCAGCTCGTGGACCACGTCCTTGTCCACGTGGCGCATGTCCATGTAGAAGGGCGGGCCGGAACCCTCCATCTGTTCCTGGAAGGTGCCCTGAATCTGGTTGTTGCGCACGCCGTTTTCCATCATGGGGTCGTACTTGCCCATAAAGCGCTCGCCCAGGGCGTTGATTTCGTGGGCGCCGGAGCTGTTGATGCCGTTCATGCCGGGACAGCCGTAGCCCTTGGGCAGCATGGTGGCACGCTGATAGGTGTCAAGCTCGGTCACGGCAGCGCCGGCATCGTAGCCGAGCACGAGACCTGCCGAGGTATTGTAGGGGTACTGCCAGACGTTGAAGGGATTGTGGGTGGAGTTGTCCGTGCTGCGGGTGGCGGAACGACCCTGGGCAGACACAACGGTCTTTGCCTTCACAATGACGAATTCGCCGGTGCGCACGTTCCAGCCAAGGGCGCCGCAGGCCTTGCCGTGATCCATGAGAATCTTCACGGCCATAGTGTTGTCCAGGGTTTCTATGCCTGCTGCTCGTACCACCCGGGCCATGGCACGCTTGATGGTCATGCCGTTGGAAATGTGGATCCACCAGCGGCCGGGCTGGCCAAAGCCCTGGGTGCGCAGATAGGTGCCATCGCTCTTCTTGCTGAACTGCACGCCGGCCTTGCCAAGCACATCCAGGAAGTAGGTCATGTGATTGTACCAGCCGTTGGTCAGCATGGTTCTGCTCCAGCCGTTCAGGGGCTTGGCATAGAACCTGACCAGATCTTCCACATCGTCATGGGGTTCGCCAGGCTCGTTAAGAACTGCCATGTAGTGGTCATTGCCGCCACCAATGCAGCCGGAGCTTTCCAGCTTTCCCTTGTCCATCAACACAACATCAAGGCCCTGATCTTTGGCGCCAAGAGCTGCACCGCAGCCGGAAGCGCCAGAACCTATCACCAGCACATCTGTCTCAATCAGTGTACCGAGAGGGTGGTTACGTATTTTCATAGCAATATCCTGTAGAGTAATTGTCAGCGGACATTTTCGCTGAATCTTTTGGGCAAATTCGGTTCAGCGCTCTTGTGAAGAAAAAATCACGCAAAAAGAGTTGTATTGTCAAATCAATAAAAATGAAGTATTGTTTGATTTAATCAAACAGAGGAGGCTGGCCGTGATCCCTGAGCTCAATGGTGACTTTCTGCAATGGTTGCGAGGTTTTTACTATGTTGCCAAGACCGGCAGCGTGCGCAAGGCCGCCGATCTCATGCACCGCAATCCTTCGACCATCAGCTATCAACTCAAATCTCTGGAAGAGGAGCTCGGCACCGTGCTCTTCGATCGGTACAAGAAGAGTCTGATCATTACCCAGGAGGGCAAGAAGCTCCTGAGCTGGACCATTACCATGTTCGAGACCCTGCAGAGCATGCGCTCAAGTGTGGGTACCACGGAGGGACACCTGCAGGGCGAGGTTACCGTGGGCACAACCCTGCCTGTGGCCGTGCTGGCGGCTCCGGCCATCACCCGCTTTCTGCAGGAATTCCCTGATGTGCATATCCACCTGCACAGGGCCCTGAATCTCGATATTGTCAACAGTGTCAAGGAGTCCCGTGTCGACTTCGGTCTCACGGGCCTCACCTCCCTGCCCAGACTCGAAAACTTCGAGATTTTTCTAAAAGCTCGTCCCCTGCTCGTGGCGCGCAGGGACAATCCCTGGCACATTCCTCATATTCCCACTGAGGAAGATCTTGAGCAGCTGCCCTATATTGTCTTTCATCCAGGCACGGAGAGCACCGTGTACCGCCCACTGCATGCAACTGCAAGAAAATACCAGAAAAAGATTCTCATTTCCCTGAACAATTATCATCTCGTCATGCAGTTTGTCCGCAGTGGCCTGGGAGTCGGCATTGTCGATGAGCTCTGCTTCAAGGCAACCATGTTTGGTTCTGACTGGAGTTCCATCATATCGTACCCTCTGGATCACCTTTTGCCCAACATGCTCTATGGAATTCTCACCCGCAGGCAGAAGCACATCAGTCCGCAGGCTAAAGCTCTGATGCAGGTTCTTACCAGGCATTTCTCCAATCTGGCTGCCAGGCCCCTGGACGATTTTGCCGCCCTGAACGAGAGCAGCTCGGCACCAGGAAACAGGTCTGCAGACAGGAAGAAGGCTGGCAAAAAGCAGAAGGAAGCGAAAGAAACTCTGCAAGAAAACTGAAGATTCTGAGCCTTTCCCACAGATACGACAAAAACACCCGGAGGAACAGATGAACCGTTCGCCCGGGTGTTTGCAGGAAGGAGAGGAGGGAGAAAGAAAGGAGGAGGCAAGTTTTTCCGTTGCCAGGGAGCGTATCGAAACGCTCTCTTGCGTCTAGAAGATGGCTGTTCCCACGGTCACCGTGATGGCAGCCGTCACAATACAGGTCATGAGAATGATCAGGGGCACTGTCTTCCAGATGCTGCGGGCATCCGACCATTCGTTGCCGTGCAGCAGGGCTGCACTGGCCGAGGCTGCAGGCGTCAGGAAGGCATAGTGCACATTCATGACCACCATGATAAGGGGAATCTCGGGGCCGACACCCGTGGCCTGGCAGTAGCTGTAGAGGACGGGCATGAGAGCCACGCCCACGGCGCCGTTGTTCATGACCTGGGTCAGCGCACAGCCGGCAAAGCCCAAGAAAAGGGCAAAGGTCAGGGGTGTGCCGCCGGACACAATGGGATTCAGAAGCTGCATGAGGAAGGGCGTGATGCCTGCCTCGGGCCTGGCCATGGCGCCGGACAGGGGCTGCACAAAGGCCAGCAGGAGCACAATGCCCCAGGTCACACCAGAATCGACCATGACCTTGAAGTTCAGCAGGGCTTTGCCCTCCACCTTGGTGGCAGTCATGATGGTGACCAGCAGGATAACAATGCCCGTATTGCCAATGCTCTTCAGGAAAACGGTGAGGAAGAAGTCTTTGGGCAGGAAGTTCGGTGCCAGAAGCAGGATGACGAGCAGGAAGAGGAAGGCCAGAATAATCTTCTGCACTCTGTTCAGGACAAGGGAGCCGTCTGTATCAAGCTTGCTGACATCCAGATCCTTGAGAGGCTCCATATCGGGTCGGAAGACATACTTTGCGACAAGCACGAAGAGAACGGCACAGACAATACAGATAAGCAGGGCAATGAGCATGTACTTGGCGTAGTCTATGCTGACGCCGGACATGGTCTCGAAGGCCGAGAAAACCGTGAGGGGCACCTGCTTAAAGGGGATGAGCGACATGCCGACCTGCGCCGCATAGACAATGCCGAAGACCATCATGGTCGGATAGCCGTCGCCCTTCTTGTAGCCGCACACGTCGCACACGCCGTACAGGATGCTCCAGCCGATGATGGCTGCCGGAGAGGCGCTGGTCAGGCCGCCCAGAATAAAGATGGAAGCCAGGAAGGTGAGGGTGAATATCCAGGGTCTGCCACTCACAAATCTGCGGGTAATGAACCACAGGGAAATGAACTTGGACAGACCGTAATAGCTTATGGTTGCACAGAAGACGAAGATGAAGAACATCATCTGCACCACCGGGTCGCCAAAGCTCTTGTTCAAAAGCATCATCGGCTTGTAGCCGCCAATGAGCATGAGTGCCAGCAGTCCTGCCAGACTGGGCCAGACAATTTCAATGGCAATCCAGCCGTAGAGGACGCCAAAGAAGATACCTATGAGGTTCATGCCAAGCGGGGTCAGCGGCTCCACGGCAGGCAGCTGGCCAAAGCCGAACATGATGAGCAGACAGATAACGGTATGGAGATAATAGGAAGGCGCGTGGAAGGCTTTCCTGGTCAATTCTTTCCCAGCCATGATGTGTTCCTTGAGAGAGGATGAGGCACTGTCCCCGGAGGGACGGTCTCTCATGGTGCAAGGTCTTGAAATCTCCTGGCTGTCCGCTGGCCCCAGGGGAGTTCCGGCCTTTTTCCTGACGTCCATGTCAGTATCACAAGAAGAAGTGCCTGAAAGTCTTTTGCCCGCATGACCCTTGCCCTGATCATGCCTTTTTGTGAATATTTGTGCTAAGCTGAAAAAACTGAACTGTCCATTCAATAAAAACGAAGGATTGTTTGATACATTCCAACAGTGTCTACGGGCAGGGCAAGGAAGGCTGTGCAGGGAGGGGATCGGGCGCAGGCGCTCCAGGCCCGGAATTCTTGTAGTAATGATTGGTTAAACAATCAACATATGCCCCATTGAAAGGGCAAAACAGGACTTGAAGGCAGGGGAGAGGGACGTCATGTCGAGCAGGGAGACATTTCACAAATGCGTCGTGATTCGTTCCGGAGTTTTGAGCCTGACCCTGCACGAGGCCACTTCCAATTCACACGCTCAACGTCTGGAGAATGCTTGTGTGCGTCTTTGTGAACAAAAGGGCACATGCCGCCCCCTGAGAATAGAGCCCGAGAGGACACAGGCAGTAGCTCCAGGGCGCGGCACAGAAGAGTGCAAAGGAATCGGGCACGCCGGTCATGTTCGCCTGGGGAGGAGGGCCACAATGCCCGTCGCCAGTCATCTCCGATCTGGCATCCTGAGTTTCGCCCTCTCTCCATGATTTTTCTGGTACACTTTTCTTGTCGTCTGACACACGACAGGACGCGAGCATGAGGACAGAGGCTGTGCTCACATCAGCCTGCGGAAGCCGCCCTGGTCTGTCTCGAGGCTTATGGCCTTCATGTCCTGTGCGCCTCCCTCTGGCTGAAGAAAAAGGACACACAGGCCCCGTACACGTTTTTCGCAGCACTTTTGCAAGCATCTAAAGGCCCGGGCCAGACATCCGCAGACATCCGTCAGACGGATCGTCCTGTCCGGCTTCCCGTGTTCTGTTGCCGCAGCCAGATTCCCAGAGATCGCCCCAGTCGCACACTTTCTTCTCCTTCCACTGATCCAGGGTCTGGCAAAAAAACTCGCTTGCACGGTGGTATGCCGAATGGCACGCAGGGCAGGGGGAACATTCCTGCCCTGCTCCCTGTGCCTTGTATCCCTGGTGCTGGCAGAACAGGACAGCAGGCCAGGAGGATTTGAAAGAACGTTTCAAAAAACTTGAAGCATTACTTTAAGTTTTTTTTCTTGAAGCTAAAGTTGAAGATAATGTTCATCTTTGTAATATCATTGTTTTTTTTGACAAATCTGAACGTGCCAGGTTTGAGCGGATGTTTAGCTGTATGCAGATTGAGCTGTATACAGAGCCCGATCCTGCGCCGGATCTCCAGCCACAGGTCGCGCCGGCCTCCAGACCCGGGGTTCTGCTTCGCGCAGATCGACCCCTGACCGGGCAGCCGTTTCCGGAACATGGGCGCAGAGACGAGGCAGAGGGTCTTGCGGCTGCCAGACCTTCCGCCCTGTCCTGCAGGCACCTACCTGTTCCTTGTCCAGAGCCTGCTCACCACCACAAAGAAGAAGGGCGTGAAAAAGAGTCCCAGGGCCGTGGCCATGATCATGCCTGTCAGCACGGCTGTGCCCAGGGCATTCTGAGCCCCGGATCCCGCGCCCGAACTGAGCACGAGAAGGACAACGCCCAGGATAAAGCAGAGCGAGGTCATGAGAATGGGCCGCAGGCGCTGCCGTGCGGCAGGACCGTGGCGGAGGGCACATTCATGCCCCTGCTGTGGAACGGGCATAGAGAAAGGGTGCCTGATTGCCGGCAAGCTGCTCCTGAAAGGAGAGGCCTGTCCAGGCGCAGTCAAAGCCCTGCGGCAGAGCCCTGGCCGCTTCTTCCATGGCCCGCATGGCGTCTTCCGAGCTTTTGCCCGGCGCGGCCTCGCCCTGGATCTTCACGCTGGGCACACTGGTAGCGGGTGAGCGTTGGGGATCCTGTCGTGCTGTCCACCGTGAGAAAGCTGGCAAAGGGGACCATGTCGCCCTGTTTGTTGCGGATGTGGTAGGCCGCAAAATCTTCGACCGACGTCCTCCAGGCGGGATCCGCCTGCAGGACGACCTTCTTGGTGCGCCCCCTGTCCGAGAAGTCGTTAACGTACTCCCCGCCCCAGTAGGCACCTATGGCCGCTTGATGTCCGCCCTGTCCAGCCCCAGGGCGCCGGTCCTGTCCGCATGGACGACCAGGCGGTACTGGGCGCTGTCCTCAAGGCCGCTAAAGTAGGCAAAGGTTGTGCTGTCCTTTCTGGCCGCCTCGGCAAGAAACGTGTCCCTGGCCGCCATCAGGGCCCTGTGGCCCCGGGAGGCACGGTCCATGAGCTCCAGATCGAAGCCGGACGAGGTGCCGAGTTCCAGGACAGCCGGAGGCGCCATGACCGAGCCTAGTGTCTAATTACAAAAATCCATCATGCTACATGCGTCTGAAAATACAGTGATTTTCAATCGATAGCAGTATGTGGACTAATAAAATTAAACACTAGCTCGCCTGCGCATGGCCCATTCGTAAGAGTGGGGTAAACAGGCGCCCTGCTGTCTGTTTCGGCTCCCATGGCTGATGAGCTGATGCAGTTTTTGTATCCGCTCACAGGGGGTACGCAGTCAGGCCATTTCCGGACATCTGCCTGGGCAGGGGTCGGAGCAGGGGTGTCATCGAGGCACGGACTGTGGGAAGGGCAGAGGACCTCCATCCCGGCAGGCAGGGGAAGAGAAGCTCCCGGACCGCAACTCAATGCTTGACATCTCCTGCACCCCATACGATTTCTTTCCCTGCAGGTGCCGGCGTCCTGGGAAGCAGGCTGATGCCTGGCCCCTGGGCCCATGGGCCAGAGCCCGGGCGAACGGGCAAACTGGCGTCTCAGCAACAAGTCAGGATTTGCAAGGAGGCAGAAGATGGCAACGTGTCCGGTCTGTGGCGAACGGGTTGGGGGCCTGGCGGGCAGGCGCCTGCCCGACGAGAGCATGATTCGGAAAGCAAGGGCAGCTGGCCTGTACAGGGAAGGCATGTGTGCCTCCTGCCTTGCAAGGGCCTTCAGCCCTGCAGAGGAAGAACCGGCCAGGATGCAGGATGCGGCCGAAAACTTCTTTCTCTCGCCTGCGCCGGTTCCGGAAGGGGCAACCGATCTGGGGCTGGTCACAGGCTACTGCATTCTCGGAACAGGTCCCTTGTCCGCCCTCTTTTCCTCTGTCACCGACATTTTTGGCATAAAGTCCAGCGCCTATAACGAAAAGGCGCAGGCTGCCGAAAGGGAAGCCCTGGCCCTGCTCAGGGAAAATGCCCTCCGGAAGGGCGCCGACGCTGTCTACTGCATTCGCATCAATCTGACCGAAGCCACGAGCGGCAAAGGCATGCTGATGATGTCTGTTTCCGGCGCTGCGGTGCGCAGAGCCGCTCCGGCGGCACGTCTGGCAGACAT
>CALVHF010000022.1 GCA_944327295.1 uncultured Desulfovibrio sp.
GGCGATTGGGCCAAGGCTCCCTACGAGGAGAGCACGGATCCGAAGTTCACCCGCATGGGCGACACGGACCGCTACAGCTGGCTCAAGGCTCCGCGCTACGACGAAAGAAGCGTGGAAACCGGTCCTCTGGCCTCCGTGCTCGTGAACTACGTGCAGGGCAACCCCGACTTCAAGCCCGTTGTGGACACCGTCCTCAAGGCTCTTTCCGTCGGGCCCGAAGCCCTCTTCTCCACCCTGGGCCGCACGGCTGCCCGCGGCATTCAGACCGTGGCCGTGGCCAAGCACGTGGGTGACCTCCTCAACCAGTTCAAGGAATCCATCAAGACCGATCAGCAGATCGTGGAAGATCCCGAGATTCCACAGGAAAGCCAGGGCGTGGGCTTCGTGGAAGCGCCCCGTGGCGGTCTCTCCCACTGGATCCGCATCGAAAAGGGCCGCGTGGGCAACTTCCAGCTCGTGGTGCCCACCACCTGGAACCTCGGCCCCCGCGATGCCAAGCATGTGCTCGGCCCCTGCGAAGAGGCTCTTGTCGGCACCCCCATTGCCGATCCCAAGCGTCCCGTGGAAATCCTGCGTACCGTGCACTCCTTTGACCCCTGTATTGCCTGCGCCGTCCATGTCATCGACGGCGAGACCAACGAAGTGCACAAGTTCAAGGTGCTCTAGTCGCCTTGTCTAGCTGAATATGTCGTGGCGGAAGCGGCCCTGTGCCGCTTCCGCCTTTTGATATCTCTCTTTTCTCCTGACCTGACAGCCTCCCATTTCAGCCCTTTTGCGGGCACAACAGCCGTATGCATGGCGTGACAAGACGTGAACACAAAGGAGTTCGGCATGGACAGTGACAAAAAGATGTGCATTCTCGGCGTCGGCAACCTGCTGCTGCGGGACGAGGGCTTTGGCGTGCGGGCCATGGAATGGCTGCGCGATCACTATATCTGGCCCGATTCCGTGGACTTTGTGGACGGCGGCACGCAGGGCCGGGCCCTCATGACCGTGCTCATGGACTACGAGCGCCTGGTGGTGCTCGACATTGTGCGCGGCCAGGGCGAGCCCGGCACGGTCTACCTTCTTGAAAACGAGGACATGCGCAAGTCCGTGAGCTTCTGCGACTCCACCCATGACACGGACTTTGTCGATCTGCTCTGCACCTGCGACCTGCTGGGCCGGCGGCCGGAAACCATCGTGATCGGCTTCGAGCCCTTTGACTTCTCCTCGCTCAACCCGGATCTCACCGACGAGGCCAGACGCCTTCTGCCTGACTTCTGCAGCAAGGCGGTACGGGAAATGAAGCGGCGCGGCTGGGCCAATCCCCTTGAACAGGAGTAACACAGGAGCAACGACGCTTCCTGCATGGCTGTGCGGCCTGGCTCTGGCGCCGGACCGACAGCTGTCCCCTTGTCCCTTTTTGTCCGAATAACAAAGAAAGCTGCTTGCAATACTGCGAAATTTGCAGCCTGTATACTCAGGCCCTGCCCATGCGGCAGGGCCTTTTGTCTTGGGCTCTTCTCCTTCTCTCCTGCGGCAAGAAACGCCATTTTCCATGTTCCATGCGGCAATAATGCCTGTCCAGACGGTAAAGTACGTCCCAGTTGGTTGATCTTTCGCCTGCATTGCTGCATCATGGAACGCAACAAGGAAAAATATAGAGTCTGACCGCAGAGGGCCGCCCCTGGGGGCGCGTTCCCTCGAAAGCCTGCGCCTGGCAAGCTCCTCAGTCCCAAAACAGGACAGTGTACGAGAGCAGCGCCAGAAAGAGCAGGCCTGCACGTGCCGCCATTGGTACGCGCCCTGCAGCCGCTCTGTATGCCCGGAATGCGTTGCGAAACCACTTTTCGTCTTTCCAGTTTTTTTGCACAACATGGCGTGAGGAACGCCTTGCATGGAGGTTACATCACAATGGCTCTGAAAAATGTATGTGTCATCGGTCTGGGAACCATGGGCATGGGTGCTGCCAAGTCCTGCATCAAAGCCGGTCTGAACACCTATGGTGCCGACATTTCCGACAAGGCCCTGCAGACTCTGAAGGAAGCCGGTGCCGTCAAGGTGGCCAAGAACGCCGTCGAATTTGCCGACGAACTGGAAGCCGTGCTGATTCTGGTGGTCAATGCCGCCCAGGCCAATACTGTGCTCTTTGGCCAGAACAACGACGGTGTGGCCTATGCCCTCAGGAAGGGCACCCCGGTGATGGTCTCTTCCACCATGGCCGCTTCCGATGCCAAGGCCATCGAGGCCAAGCTCCTGCCCCTGGGCCTGCCCATGCTGGACGCCCCCGTTTCCGGCGGCGCTGTCAAGGCCAATGTGGGTGAAATGACGGTCATGGCCTCCGGCCTGCCCTCCACCTTCGAGACCCTGAAACCCCTGCTCGACGCCATTGCCGGCAAGGTCTACAACATCGGTTCCGAAATCGGTCTCGGTGCCACCGTGAAGATTGTCCATCAGCTGCTTGCCGGCGTGCACATTGCCGTTGCCGCCGAAGCCATGGCCATGGCTGCCAAGGCCGGCATCCCCCTGGACACCATGTACGACGTGGTTACCAATGCCGCCGGCAACTCCTGGATGTTCGAAAACCGCATGAAGCACGTGCTGGCCGGCGACTACACGCCCCTGTCCGCAGTGGACATCTTCGTGAAGGATCTCGGCCTTGTGACCGAAACAGCCAAGGCCCTGCACTTCCCCATCCCGTTGGCCTCCACGGCCCTGAGCATGTTCACCAATGCCTCCAATGCCGGCTATGGCAGGGAAGACGACTCCGCCGTCATCAAGACCTTTGCCGGCATCACCCTGCCTGAAAAGAAGTAGTCGCGAGGATTTCATGATCAAGATTGGCGTTCTTGCCGACGATTTCACCGGAGCCACGGACATCGCGAGCTTTCTGGTGCTCAACGGCCTTTCCACCGTGCAGCTCAACGCCGTGAGCGACGATCTGGCCGCTCCCGACGTGGAGGCTGTGGTCATCAGCCACAAGAGCCGTTCCTGCCCCGTGGACGAGGCTCTGGCCCAGATGAAAAAATCTTTGCAGTGGCTCCTGAAAAACGGCTGCCGGCAGATCTACTTCAAGTACTGTTCCACCTTTGACAGCTCTGCCAAGGGCAACATCGGCCCTGTCACCGACATGCTCATGCAGGAACTGGGCACGGACTTTACCGTCTTCCAGCCTGCCCTGCCGGTCAACGGCCGCACCGTGTTCAAGGGCTATCTCTTTGTGGGCGATGTGCTTCTCTCCGAATCCGGCATGCGCAACCACCCCATCACGCCCATGACGGACAGCTACCTGCCCCGTCTTGTGGAAATGCAGTCAAAGGGCACGTGCGGCGTCATTGACGTCTACACCGTCCGCAAGGGCGTGCAGGCCGTACTGGACCGGGTGGCCGAGCTCAAGGCACAAGGCTATTCCTATGCCGTACTGGATGCCGTGGACGAAGGAGATCTGCTTGTGGAAGGCGAAGCTTTCAAGGATCTGCGCCTTGTCACCGGTGGATCCGGCCTGCCCATTGGCCTGGCCCGGGCCGTGCGCGAGGAAGGATCCGATGCGGCCTCTGCCATGCGTCTTGGCTATCCCCAGGGCCGCAGGGCCGTGGTGCTCTCCGGTTCCTGCTCCGTCATGACCAACAGCCAGGTGGCTGCCTACAGGGAACTGGCCGCCACCAGTGCCGTGGACGTGGACCGGCTCATGCAGGCCGATGCAGGCGCACGCGCAGCCTACATCGAGGAGATGACCGCCTTTTTGTCCGAGCATCTTGAGGACGAGTACGCCCCCCTGGTCTACGCGACCTCGGATGCCGTCACCCTTGCTGCCGTGCAGGAACGGTACGGCGTGGCCGCCTCAAGCTCCACCATCGAGAACTTCTTTGCCGACCTGGCCGTGAAAATGCGCGACCTTGACGTAGAGCGCTTCATCATTGCCGGCGGCGAGACGTCGAGCATTGTCACCAAGGCCCTGGGCGTGGCCGGCTTCTACATCGGCGCCCCCATTGCCCCCGGTGTGCCGTGGGTGCGTTCCATCAACAACAACCTCTCCCTGACCCTGAAATCCGGCAACTTCGGCAAGGAAGACTTCTTTGCCAGGGCTCAGAAGGAGTTCCCCGTATGAGCAGCGAAGCCGACAAGGCGCTGATCGCCGAGTTCGTGGAGGCCGGCAAATCCCTCTACGATCGCGGCTATGCCACAGGAGCTGCCGGCAACATGTCCGTGCTCCTTGAAGACGGCACGGTGCTGGCCACTCCGTCCGGCTCCTGCATGGGCCGCCTCGATCCTGAGACCCTGGCCCGCGTCCGCCCGGACGGAGAACAGATTGCCGGTGCAAAGGCCACCAAGGAACTGCGCTTCCACCTGGCCATCTATGCAAACAATCCGGACATCCGTGCCATCGTGCATTTGCATTCGTGCTACTGCACGGCGCTCTCCTGCCTGGACAACCTGGATGTGAACAGTGTGGTGCGCCCCATCACGCCCTATGTCGTCATGCGCATGGGCGACATTCCCCTGGTGCCCTACTACAAGCCCGGCCACCCGGGCCTTGCCGAGGAGCTGGCTAGGCTTGCTCCAGGCCGCAAGGCCTTCCTGCTGGCCAACCATGGTCCCATCACCTGCGGCAAGGATCTCACCGAAGCAGTGAACAATGCCGAGGAATTCGAGGCCGCCTGCCGCATCTACTTCACCCTGGACGGACACCGGGATCACATCCGCTCTCTGACTTCAGAGGAAGTGCATCAACTGAGGAAGTAATCATGCCCAAATTTGCTGCAAACCTGACCATGATGTTCAAGGAAGTGGACTTCCTGGAACGCTTCGAGGCAGCGGCCAAGTGCGGCTTCAAAGCCGTGGAATTTCTCTGGCCCTATGCCTACGACAAGAACGAGCTTGCGAAGCTTGTAAAGGATCTCGGACTGACCGTGGCCCTGTTCAACACCACAGCCGGTGACACGGCTGCCGGCGAGTGGGGCCATGCCGGCCTGCCCGGTCGCGAGGCCGAAGCCAGGGCCGAGCTTGAGCAGGCCCTGGAATACGCCATTGCCCTGGACTGCCATACCGTTCATGTCATGAGCTGCGTTGTGCCCTATCCTGCCGAGAAGGAGCTCTGCCGTCGGGTCTTCATCAAGAACATGCGCTGGGCTGCCGATCTCTTTGCAAAGGAAGGCAAAATCCTGACCATGGAAGCCCTCTGCCCGGACATCAAGCCCCGCTATCTCTACCACAGCCAGTACGAAACCCTGGCACTCAGGGAAGAAATAGGCAAGGACAATGTCTTCATCCAGCTGGACACCTTCCATGCCCAGATGGTCGACGGCAACCTGACCCATCTCATCCGCGACTTTGCCGGCAGCTACGGCCATGTGCAGATCGCTGCCGCCCCCTCGCGCCACGAACCCGATGAGGGTGAAATCAACTACGACTACATCTTCAGGCTCTTCGACGAGGTCGGCTACACGGGCTATATCGGCTGCGAATACAATCCCCGTGGCAAGACCGAGGACGGACTGGCCTGGCTTGCTCCCTACCTCGCCTAGGCAGAAAGCCCCGTTTCCCCCGCAGGGGCTGGCCGCCAAGGGAGGCCTGCCTCTGCCGTACCCATCAAACGAGCATTCAACATGGCAACTTCAACTCTCCTGCTCATTGCCGTCTTTGCCGTGGCACTGCTGCTCTTCCTGGTCATCAGGATAAAGCTGTCGGCATTCGTGGCACTGCTGCTGGTCAGCATGGTTACTGCACTGGTGGCCGGCATTCCCATGGACAAGGTCATGCCGACGATGATCGCCGGCATGGGCGGCACGCTGGGCTCCATCACCATCATCGTCGGGCTCGGCGCCATCCTGGGCAAGCTCATCGAGGAATCCGGCGGTGCCGACGCCCTGGCCAACTACTTCACCAGAATGCTGGGCGAGACCAGAACCGTGGCCGCCCTGGCCTGCGCAGGCTTCATTCTCGGCATCCCGATCTTCGTGGACGTGGGCTTCATCATCCTGGTGCCCATTGTCCTGAGCTTTGCCAAGGTCAACAAGACCAAGGCCTTTGTCTACGGCATTCCCGTGGTGACCTGCATGCTGGTCGTGCACGTGGTGGTGCCCCCGCATCCCGGTCCCGTGGCCGCTGCCGGCATCCTGAACGTGGATGTGGGCATGCTCACCCTCATCGGTCTCATCCTGTCCGTGCCCACGGCCATTGTGGGCTTTGTCACGGCCCGTTACGTCATCAGGCGCTTTGAGGCGACCCATGCCGCCACAACGCAGATCACCGTGGAGCCCGAACCCACTCCTGTGCAGAACCTGACACCTGCCCAGGAAGCACCTGGCGTCGGCCTCATCATCGCCCTCATCCTGATCCCCATCGGCCTCATCATGTGCGGCACCGTAGGAGCCACCGTCTTTGAAAAGGGTTCCGGCCTCTACAGCTTCTCCCAGTTCATCGGCGCGCCCGGCACGGCCCTGATGTTCTCCATCATCCTGGCCTTCTTCACCATCGGCATGGGCCGCTGGCCCCTGGCCAAGATCTCGGACATCATGGACTCCGCCCTGCCCGCGGCTGCCGTGGTCATCCTGGTCACCGGCGGTGGCGGCGTGTTCGGCAAGGTCCTCGCCGAATCCGGCGTGGGCACGGCCATGGCCAATGCCCTGGCTGCCATGGGCATTCCCGTGCTGCCCGCAGGCTTCCTCATTGCCGCAGCCCTGCGTGCCTCGCAAGGCTCGGCCACAGTGGCCATCCTGACGGCAGCAGGCCTGCTTTCCAGCGCCACGGCCGGTCTGCCGGATCTCGAACGCGTACTCATCAACGTGGCCATCGGCTTTGGCGGCCTCGGCTTCTCCCACATCAACGACTCCCTGTTCTGGATCCTGACCAAGTACCTGAACATCAGCGTGTCGGACGGCCTGAGAACCTGGACGGTCATTACCAGCATTACCGGCATTGCCGGCTTCATCTTCACCTGGCTTGCCGCAGCCATCCTGGTGTAGGCCTCCGCAAGACCCGCACGACGTGAGGGAAAGAGCACAGCGCGCCCACTTCCTTCGCCATCAGACATCAAAAAAGACGTCCTGCCTTTCACAGGGCGTCTTTTTTGTCGCGTTCAGCCAGGCTCTGAGTCTTGAGCCCGGCTCAGACCGCAGCAGGCGTCAACCATCAGGCATCAGCCGGCAGTCCTCAGTCACCGGGCTCGAGGCTTGTGCGCACCCGGGCCAGAACCTCTTCGTCCATGGCAAAGCTGTGCTCCGCATCCGGGAAGGAACCGTTGCGCACGCTGGCGCAGTACGCGGCAACGCCCTCCCTGATGACGGCACCAGCCTCGGCAAAATGGTGCACGAATCTGGGGCAGAGGTTGGAATACATGCCGAGCAGATCCTGACCCACCAGCACCTGGCCGTCACAGTGCGGACCGGCCCCTATGCCGATGGTGATACAGGAGACGGACTGCGTGACCAAGGCCGCCAGGGGAGCCGGCACGCATTCCAGCACCAGGGCAAAAGCACCGGCAGCCTCCAGGGCCCGAGCGTCCTCAAGGAGCCTTAAGGCCGAGGTCTCTTCCCGTGCCTGCACCCTGTAGCCGCCAAGGGTGTTGACGGACTGCGGGGTGAGCCCCAGGTGGCCGACCACGGGGATGCCGCAGCGCACCAGTTCCTTCACAAGCCCGCCAAGCTCGGCGCCGCCTTCCAGCTTGACGGCCTGGGCCCGGCCCTCGGCAAGCAGGCGCCCGGCATTGCGCAGGGCTTCTTCCCGGCCCGTCTGGTAGGACATGAAGGGCATGTCCGTGACCACAAGGGCAGAGGCACTGCCTCTGGCCACGGCTCTTGAGTGGTGTATCATGTCCTCCATGGTTACGCTCAGGGTATCTTCGTAGCCCAGCATGACCATGCCCAGGGAATCGCCCACAAGGATCATGTCCACTCCGGCCTCGTTGCACAATCGTGCCATGGTGTAGTCGTAGGCCGTGATCATGACGATCTTCTCGCCGTTCAGCTTCTTCTTCTGCAAGGTCGCAACTGTCTGCTTCATGAACCACCCCCTGCCCTGCCGTTCAGGGCACCCTGACTCGAAAGCGTTGTGAAAAAAAAATCTGCATGCCCCGGGGTCTGTCTAACCACTCCCGCTCCCGGCCTGCCTTTTCGGGCCTGTCTTTTCAGGCCTGTCCTTCCGGAACCGCATCTGTCCGAAGACCCCTCTGCGCGTGTCCGACTTCACAAAAGGGGCGCTTTGAACTGCTCCCCAAAGCCCCCGGGCGTCTCGCCTGTGCCGGGTGCATGCGGGCCTTTCCATACGATCCGCCCCTGGTACAGACAGGGCACAGCCCTCCAGACGAGACGTCGGACTGAAGCCCGGTCCGTCAAAGGGACGCACTACATGGTTTCTGCCTGTTTTTTGCAAAGCTCAGTCCTGCAAAAGGGGAACAAGTACCTTTTATGGGAGAAGGCAATGAAATGCCTCCTACCACAGGCAGCAGACTAAAACAAGCGTGCGGACCACTTTGAGAACAGGACAGGGAAAAACGGTCTGGAACATCAATTATTTCCAAGTTTGATACTCTTCTTTTCTTGATCGTGTCCGGAACAAATGAAAATGCATGTCCTTTGCTTCAATTGCGGACATTTTTCATGCTTGTCCGCAAAGAAGTACGTTTCCGTCCAGAAATGAAAATTCTGTGACAAGCGGCGGCGTACAGATGGTAAGCCATTACGATATACCGATTTTTCCAGAAAAAACGTCCGGGGTCCGGCAGCTTGTGCTTCATTGTGTTCTGTGGTACAAGCGACTAAACGTCATCTTGTCCCGAAAGGAGTACGTCACTTCGGCTCTGACGGGACGGGCACTTTTTGACTGCAAGATCCTCTGATTTTGGGAAAGCGAGAATCTTATTGTAGTCGAAGCATATTTTAGGGCAATGCACTGCTCGGAACAGTGCAGAATGTACAACACTCAGAAAGAGTGAGGAGTACGAATGGCTAACGAACACGCTACCGCTACGTTCAACGAAGACAAGGTTGCATGCCTTCTTGGCGGCATCCTCTTCGTGCTCGGTCTGTGCAAGTTTGCTGGCATGGATCTTACTGGCTGGATCGTGAAGATGGGCATGTGGGTGGACAACCCCCTGGACTGCTTCAGAGCCGCCACTAAAGGTATGATGGAAGGCTGGCAGGCTCTGCTTGCCACCTATATTCTCGTGACCCTGGGCCTGTCCCTCGGCACCAAACTGATGAAGGGCAACGTGGTGAAGTTTATCATTTCCTTCACCATCATCTTCTTCATCGCCATTGCCTGCTACGTTGTTGGCGCCAACGCCTACATCGCCGCCAACCCCACCCAGATTGCCAAGCAGGGCATTCCGTGGGCTCTCGGCCTCTCCACTGAAGCAGGCTACATCGTTGCCCTGTGCGTGGGCATCATCCTCGGCAACCTGGTCCCCGGCTTCGTTGAAAAGCTCCATGACGCCTGCCGTCCCGAGCTCTTCGTGAAGATCGCCATTGTCGTCCTCGGTTGCGAACTCGGCGTGAAGGCTGCCGACGCTGCCGCTTTCGCCGGTGTGGTTATCTTCCGAGGCCTGTGCGCCATTGTTGAAGCCTACCTGCTGTACTGGGCCGTCGTGTACTACGTTGCCCGTAAGTACTTCAAGTTCAACAAGGAATGGGCTGCTCCGCTCGCTTCCGGTATTTCCATCTGCGGCGTGTCCGCCGCTATCGCCACCGGCGGTGCCATCCGCGCACGGCCTGTGGTTCCGATCATGGTCTCCTCCCTGGTCGTCGTCTTCACCTGCATCGAAATGCTGCTCCTGCCCTTCGTGGCTTCCGCCTTCCTGCATGGTGAACCCATGGTGGCCGGTGGCTGGATGGGCCTCGCCGTCAAGTCCGACGGTGGCGCCATTGCTTCCGGTGCTATCACTGAATCCCTCATCCTGACCAAGGCAGCCTCCCTGGGCACCAACTGGGAAACCGGCTGGATCACCATGGTGACCACCACCGTCAAGGTGTTCATTGATATGTTCATCGGCGTGTGGGCCTTCGTCCTGGCCTACATCTGGACCAAGTACTTCGATGCTGACGCCAAGGCCGGCAAGCGCATGTCCTGGGGCGATGTGTGGGATAGATTCCCCCGCTTCGTGCTCGGCTACGTGATCACCTTCCTGATCATGCTCTTCCTCTGCATCGGCGACGCCGACACCCACAAGGTTGCCAAGACCATCTCCAGCTCTCTGAATGGCATGCGCACCCTGTTCTTCCTGCTGACCTTCTTCTCCATCGGCCTCATCTCCAACTTCAAGAAGCTCCTTGAAGAAGGCATTGGCCGTCTGGCGATTGTGTACGTGGTGTGCCTCTTCGGCTTCATCATCTGGGTCGGCCTGTTCATCTCTTACCTCTTCTTCCACGGCATGTATCCGCCTGAAGTCCAGGCTGCTGCTGCCGCTGCCGGAATGTAGTGTTCTTTTATAGGAGACAACTATGGCTGAACAGACTCAAGAAGCAAAGTTCCATGAAGAAATTCAGAACATGGAGTACGAGCCCCTCGAACCCATCGAGATGAAGCTCGTGCACTGGAGCTGGGGCCTTGGTGTTGGTCTGCTGATCGTCCTCTTCTTCGTGAGCCGCATGATCGAACACTAGGTCGCACACAGACAGTACTGAACTCATGAGGGCTTGACGCCCTTCACGGGTTGCAAATGGAGGCTCTTCCACAAATTCTTGTGGAAGAGCCTTTTGTCAGCAGGCCGCTGCCGGAATCGACGACCATACACTGCAGTCAGGACGGTCAAGCCCCGGACAGGGGGCGGAACCATCCCAGAATCAGGCAGAACCTGCGAACATTGCCCACTTTTTCATACATTCTGAAATGCTGATATTCCAATACATCAATATGCTGATATATTGATATATTGATATTTACGTCGTGTCAGCTTTCGGAATGCCAATGTCCTGTTCAAGAGGAACAACCATGCCCCGTTATCATGTCCGCTTTCTGAAAGGCCCCAATATGACCCTGCGCCTGTATCACGATGCCATTGAAGAAGGCCCCTCCTTCGAGGAAGTCCTGCGCAGGCACACGGACTGGCCCATCCATGTGGCCTGGGACCGTCTGGCAGCCACTGCCTGGAATCCGGGAACCAGCATGTACTATCAGGAAATGTGGGAAGCTGCCCTGGTCTCCGAAGACGCCCATCTGCCTCTTATCGGAGCCTGGAAGCAGGGCGGCGAACCGGCCGGCAATGAGTAGCCGGCTGCAGTCCGGGCAGCAGAGACCGCTTCTCGTGGTCAGTGCCTGCCTCACCGGCTGCCCCTGCCGCTACGACGGTCGGAGCAATACCGTGCCCGAACTGGCACGACTCCATGAACAGGGGCTCTGCCTGACTGTCTGCCCCGAAGTGCTGGGCGGACTGCCCATCCCGCGCACACCCTGTGAAATCAGGGGACAGCGGGTCATCAGCAGAGACGGCACGGACTGCACGCCACAGTTTGTGAAGGGCGCCCGACTGGCCCTCAGGCAGGCCCTGCAGCAGGAACTGCGTGTGGCCGTGCTCAAGGCCCGCTCCCCGTCCTGCGGTGCCGGCGCCGTCTACGACGGAACCTTTTCCCACACGCTGCGCCAGGGGGACGGCCTCTTTGCCGCCATGCTGCGCAGGGAGGGCTTTGCCCTCTACAACGAAGAAACATACCAGGTGTTGTTGCACTGAAAAGGGCGTCCTGTTCCATGAGAAGAGAACAGGACGCCCTTTTTGTCATGTGTCAGTCCCGGGACTGGCAGCACATGCCCCGGCTTGTGTGTGGAAGCTCTTGTCTGCGCATCCCTTGCCTGGCAGCTATTTGGCAAGTCGTTCGCGCACAGTGTCCATGTCCAGGCCGTGCAGATAGTGGACTCTGGCCATGTAGCAGACGGCACAGACGGAAAGCGAGATGATGTAGCCGTACCAGAAGCCAGCAGCACCAAGGGCCGGCACAAGCACATCCGTGCGGCCCAGGAGGTAGCCGCCGCCAAGACCTATGAAGCCGTAGGAGACCAGGCACACCAGGGAGATGATGCGGGTGTCATTGTAGCCGCGCAGCACGCCGCAGCTTATGTTCTGCAGGGTGTCCACCACCTGGTAGATGCCGCACAAAAACATGAGCGAGGAGGCCAGGGCCAGGACTTGCGGGTCGTCATTGTAGAGAGCCGCTATGTGCTCGCGCAGGGAAATGGTTGCCGACATGCTGAACAGGGCAATGATCACGCCAAGGGTCAGGGCCGTATGGGCCGAAATCCTGGCCTGCAGCTGCTTGCCGGCGCCCAGGTTCTGGCCCACGCGGATGGTTGCCGTCATGCCGATGGCCAGGGGCACGGCAAAGACAATGCTCGAATAGTTGATGGTGATCTGATGACCAGCCACCACGGTGGTGCCCAGTGGCGCCAGCAGCAGGGCCGTGAGGGCAAAGAGCGAGCACTCTATGCACAGGGCCACGGCATTGGGCAGGCCAATGCTGAAGATGCTGCCAATGAGTCCGAAGTCCGGCCTGAAGGGCGGCAGGGGCACGCGATCCCTGCCAAGGAAGCCGTACTTGCGCAGCGTCCTGTCCCTGTGCATGAAGAAGAACATGGAGAGGAACATGCACCAGTAGCAGATGCTGGTGGCCACGCCGCAGCCCACGCCGCCCAGTTCCGGCATGCCCAGATGTCCGTAGATGAAGACGTAGTTGCAGGGAATGTTGATGAGCAGGCAGATGAGGCCAATGACCATGGCGGGTCTGGTCCGGCCAAAGCCCTCCAGGAAGGATCGCACGTTGATGAAGAGCAGGAAGCCCGGCAGGCCGGGCAGGAGGGCGCGCAGATAGCCGGCAGCCACGGGCTCCATCTCGCTGTCCAGGCCAAAGAGGTCCAGATGATGGGACAGGGTGTAGAGGAGCGCTATGATGACGGTGCTGAGCAGCAGGGTCAGCAAGATGCCCTGGCGCAGCAGATAGGCTGCACGCTCGGGCTTTCTGGCGCCCACAAGCTGGGCACTCATGCCTGGCAGAGCCAGCAGGCAGCCGATGGCAAAGAGGGTCACAGGCGCCCAGATGGAGCCTGCCACGGCCACCCCTGCCAGGGCAGAGGCACTGTAGCGTCCAGCCATGATGGTGTCGACAAAGTTCATGCCTATCTGCGAGAGCTGCGCTATGAAGATGGGCAGCCCTATGCGCAGGATGCGGCGCATTTCAGCAAGGGAAAAATACAGGGCCATACAGATACCATGAGAATCATGAGGTCCGAAACGTGTTTTAGGGAAAGGAAGTTCTTGCGAACAGGAGGCGAGACCAAGGCCTGCCGGCGGACGTATCCCTGCAGGCAGGGGGCTTGAGCGTTCGCTGCAATGGAGCAAGCGCCGTCCCTCCTGCCCCTACACTCTTCCTGTCACTGTCTCAAGACAACGGGCACGAAAAAAAACGAAGAGTGGAACTCAAAGGGGGATTCGGCTGGAGACAACCCGCCATTTTGCTCATCTCGAAGGCATGATTTGAGGGCAATATCCCCCTTTAGGTTCCACTCTCAAAAAACGGTGTGCCTGTCAGACAGCAGTCAGGCATGTACAAGGGCTGGCTCTGGCTCATTGTCCGGGGCACGAAAAAGGCACTGCCCCGAACAAGGAACAGTGCCCCGGAGAACGTCTGTGTCCGCCTGGCAGCGTTACTGCAGAAGACGCAGCAGATCCTCTTCCGTGAGGGACTTCACGCTTGTTTCCGTGCCTTCCAGGAAGTCGGCCGCAAGTTCGCGCTTGCTGGCATGAAGGGAGAGGATCTTTTCCTCCACACTGCCTGCCTGCACCATGCGGTAGATGGTCACGGGACGCTTCTGCCCTATGCGGTGGGCACGGTCCGAAGCCTGATCTTCCACGGCAGGGTTCCACCAGGGATCGAGATGGATGACGTAGTCCGCGGCCGTAAGGTTGATGCCTGTGCCGCCGGCCTTGAGGGAGAGGAGGAAGACATCGCCTTCGCCCTTCTGGAAGGCAGCCACGCGCTTGCGGCGCTCCGTTTCCGGAGTGGATCCGTCGAGATACTGATAGCTTATCTTGTGCTCTTCCAGGGCCTCGCGGATCTGGGCCAGATAGCTTGTGAACTGGCTGAAGGCCAGCACCTTGTGGCCGCCGGCAATGAGGTCGGACACGGTTTCCAGGAAGGTCTGGGTCTTGGTGCTGTACTTTTCCAGGGCCATCATGTCCGGATCGGCAAGCCCCGGATGGCAGCAGGCCCGGCGCAATCTGGTGAGCTCGGCCAGAATCTCAAAGCGCCTGTTGCCGCCACAGCTGTCCGAGGCATGAATCTTGGCCACGGCCTTCTGGCGCAAATTCTCGTAGAAGGCCAATTCTTTGGCATTGGGTTCGACAATGATGTTCTGTTCGGTCTTTTCGGGCAGTTCATCCAGGACGTTTGCCTTGAGGCGGCGCAGAAGGAAAGGGCGCACAACGGCCCGCAGGGCCTTGGAAGCTCCTGAGCCCGGCGTGGCGGCTGCACCGTAGCGGGAGAGGAAGGTGTCCCAGGAGCCCAGAAGCCCGGGGTTGATGATGTTGAACAGGCTCCACAGATCGTCGATGCGGTTTTCTATGGGTGTACCCGTGAGGGCCAGGCGGAAGTCCGCCTGCAGCTTGCTGCCGGCCCTGGCGCGCTTGGTGGCGGCGTTCTTGAGGGCCTGGGCCTCGTCAAAGGTCACCATGGCCCAGGTTCGGGTGGCCAGCTCCTTCTGCACATTGTACAGAAGGCCGTAGCCCACGATCAGGACATCATTGCTCTCCAGGGTGGAAATGGTCTCGCTGCGTCCCGTATGCCCGAGACGGCGCACGTTCAGGGAGGGGGCAAAGCGGTTGATTTCCAGTTCCCAGTTGGCGCACACGGACGTAGGTGCCACCACAAGGCAGGGACCCTCCTGGGCCTGGTTGAGCATGACGGCAATGGCCTGCAGGGTCTTGCCAAGGCCCATGTCGTCGGCAAGGCAGGCGCCGACGCCCCATATGGCCAGACGCTGCATCCACACATAGCCCTCGCGCTGATAGTCGCGCAGCTCCGCGTGCAGAAGCCTGGGCACCTCCGGTGTTGTGGCAAAGGCCTTGTGCATGCGCTCCGTGGAGTGCTGCCACTTGACGTCGCTCTCGAGCTCCACGTCCTCCAGGGCCTGTTCCACGGCGGCCGAGGCCAGGGAGTTGACCATGAACTCGCCCTTCTTGTTTTCCATGCCCACAAGCTTGAGGCTGGAGAGCTTGCGGCGCAAATCCGCCGTCAGGGCGACGTACTCGCCTTCCTTGAGCATGACAAAGCGGCTGCCCTTCAAGGAGGACAAGAGGGCATTGAGGGAGAGCTTCTCGTGATCGTCCAGCTCCACTTCGCCGCTCACGCCAAACCAGTCGTTGCTTGTCCAGCCTATCTTGGCCTTGATCTTGCCGGCATCAACGCGGCCCCGCAGCTTGAGGCGACCGCCCTTGGGCCATTCCACGCTGTAGGCCTGCCCGGACTGCGGCAGTTCCTCCAGCAGGGCGAGGACCTGCTCCACATCGCTTGTGAACCAGTGATTGCCCTCAAGATTGCCTTCCAGGGTGGGACAGGCCCTGGCCAGTTCTTCCAGGGCTTTCGTCTCGGCCTCGAAATCGCGTACAACGCGCAGCGTCTTGGTGAGCTTCCTCTTGTTTTGAGCGGCTCCTGCGGTCTCTTCGGCTGCCGGATCCAGCACAACGGAGGCGAGGGGTTCCCTGGCCCCCTCGCCTGCCTGGAAGAAGGGCGTGTGCGGCCGGCCAAAGGGCCGGACGCCCAGGAGCGCTTCAAAGCCGCTGTTCGTCTGCTCCAGCTGGAGAACCGGCGCACTGACGGGCTCAACGGTCTCGGCGTCAATGCCGTCCGTGTTCACGTCAATGTCCAGGCCATTGCGGGTCAGGCTGATGACGCGGCCAAGGGAGGTCTTGGGAAAGGCCATGCCCTTGCCAATGAGCCTGACGACCTGCTGATCCCGCTCCGAGAGCTTGTAATAGGTAATGACATTGCCCTTGCGCAGGAAGTAGACGGAACTGTTGCCCGCGTCCTCGGGGAGCTTGATTTCCTCACTGCCCACAGTGAGCACGTAATTGTCGCGATTCTTCTCGCGCAGGCTGAACTTGAGGGTCCCCTCCTTAAAGGAGAGCGGCTCGAGGAGTCCGTCCTTCACTTCATAAACCTGGTGGCAGTCGGCCAGAGCCTCGTAGCAGTCATACAGCGAAAGCTCATAGGAGGTATTCCACCAGCCGGTGTTCTCAATGCCTGCGGCAATCCGCCTGTCCACCTCGGTCATGGCGCTCAAATCGCCGCTTTTTTCATAGAGGCGCTTGAGGGACACATCCCGGCCCTTGCTCCAGCCGCGGATACCAAGGGTCTGTTCCTGGGGATGCACGCTCTTGCCGGACATGTCCACCACCCAGACAAAGCGCTTCTTCCTGGTGGCCTTGGCCCTGTCCTGGACCAGACTCTCCAGGGCATTGATGCGCAGCTGCCAGTCCGGCATCTCCTCGACGATCTGCGAGAGATCCAGAAGATCCGGGAACTCGCCGTCCCGGCCCCAGGCTGCGTGATCATCCAGTCCCGGCAGGGCATAGAGCATGTCCGCAAAGCAGCGCTGCAGCCTGGGAAAGCCCGTGGCTGCCAGATACCAGCCCCTGAGGGCAATGTCGTCATGGGAGCCGGTCTTGAGCCGCATTCTGGTCAGGTAGTAGAGCAGGGCCGAGAGAAAGTTCTTGTCTGCGCTCCCCGCATAGTTGGGCATCCGTGCGTAGCTTTTCTGGGCGGCTTCCTTGTCGCCACGCTTAAGCCAGTCCAGGGCTGCCAGGGAGAGAAAACCAGGAATGCCCACAATGGATCTGTCGCAGCCGTACACGCCACTTGTGCTCAGGGTGTTGATATTCTCGCGCATCTGCTCAAGATCCTTGTACTCGCCAAAAAGAAAGCGGGTGAGATCCACGCACAGGCCGGAATACTGGCCAATGTGCACGGAGGTGCGCATCTGACGCTCCTTCTTGAGCAGGCTCAGGCCCTTGTTGCACCAGGCCAGGGCTTCCGCATCGTTGCGGAACAGGCACTGGCTGCCCAGGGCAAAGGCCTGGGCCGCAGTCACCACGGGCTTGCGCTTGCCTGCAGAAAGGGTCATGAACTCTTCGGGGGCCACCTCCTCGCCGCGCCAGTAGCGCAACATGGAGACAATCTCAGCGCCAAGCCAGGGCGCCGAGACCCGGCCCTGCTCGTACAGGGCATAGAACTGATGCAGAAGGGGATGAATGGCACCGTCAAAGAAGAAGGAAGAGCACAAATCCGCAAAGATGACGCCTTGCAGATAGGGGGTACGCGACAGGAACCACTCCATGCTCAGGGAGGAAAAGAGCAGATGGTGCCTGCGGCAGCCTCCGCGCAGGTTTCTGGCATCACCGCCGCACAGTTCCTTGAATTCTGCCTCGTTGTTCTTGTAGATGGCCACAGTCTGGGCCAGACCGAGCCCTGTGGGTGTGCTCAGAAAGGTCTTGTCCACGCACATGCGGCGCAGATAGAGTCCGAGATCCAGGTCTTCCACGGCCTGCTTCGTGAGCTCGAAGCGGATCTGCGGCAGCATGTCGGCATTGGTGTTGCCGGAATAGTACCTGATGTCGTCAGACGAGAGATTGTCGCGGAATGTGGCAAGCTGTGAATAGTGGAAGATGCCGCCAGGCAGGGCATCCATGAGCTTCAGCTGATTGTAGAGCACCCTGTCGCCGTCCGCTGTCAGAATGAGCAGCGCATCCGTCATCAGGAAGATCTGCTTCTTGCGGCCGCTGGGCACTTGTTGCTTCGTAGTCTGTTTTCCCTTCATCAAAATCACGACGCACGTCTTCCGGCAAAAGAAGGCAGCGTCCCTCCCTAAAAAACTGAAAAATACGGCTCAGATCCTGCTTCGCACAAAAGGAAACGATCCCCTTGATGCGGCAATGGCAAAAAAGATGGAAACGGCAAGGGCGTGGCTGTCACAGCGTGCCACAGAGGTCTGGACAGGCCGGCAGAACAGGAAGCAACGTCGAAGTGCTTCAGGCGCACACGACTGATCCTTCCCGAAAAAACCGATCCTTCCCGAAAAAACCGGACGCCTCCGGAAGACAGACAGGGATGTGAACGCACCCAGAGGCCGGCCCTGTCAGGCCAGACTGGGTTCTGGCGGGACACGGCACCTTGTTTCTCTGCAAAAACGGCCAGGCGGCTCGGGACAACACTGATGCGCACAAGGAGACAGGCGCAGCTTGCGTATCGTGTCGGCTCCGAGCTGAGCTGGCCAAACAGATCCGGGCCGGACACTCATTCGCCCCAGGCCAGGACCATCGCTCTGGAACCTGCCTGCCTCGGCAGGAGCTGCCGTGCCGGCATTGTCTGTCACCTTTCTGACACAAAAGAGCTGCGGGAGCTGAAAAGTCTGCACGGATCTGAAGGACAGGGATGCCCTGCCTTGAGCCCCTTGCCCCTGCGCTGCCGGGTATCGGACGTTCCTGCACAAAAGGCATCCGAACAGGGGCCGGAACAGACGTCCTGCGGAATTGTCCAGAAACTTGTCCATGGATCCGGCCGTGGTTCTGCCTGAAAGCATGGCCCCAAAGCCCTTCTTTTGCTGTCGGGACACAAGTCTGCAGCCCTGGCAGGGACATGGGACAGCGTTCTCTGCGACTGCCACCTGCTCATTTTTTCAGATGGCTTTTAGACATTCTGCGCTCTTTTTGTCAAGGGTATGGAAGAAACAGACAATTCTGCTCAAAACACTGCCCCGGTCTCTCTTTCTGTCCTCCCTGCTTCTGGCCATGCTCTTTCTCTTCTTCTGCTTCTGCTTCCACTTCAATTCCACTCCAATAAAGGCTTCGCACGGACGTGCCCAATCCCTGTCAGGGCTGGAAATATGCATAAATTTTCAGAAGTATTTTTTATTGCAGTCCTCTTTCACAAAAGAGCGCTTATGTATTCGTCATCTATGCCAAAACATTCAATCTGTATGCATCAGCAAAGTACTGATATATTTTCTGAGATATTTACAATGCTTGTTACAAAAAAATATTTATATATATGCACATTTACTGCGTATATATACGGCCTTTTTATACTATAAATATGAAAATAGTACGATTCTTTGTTCCAAAATGCGACAAGTATCAGCCAAAATTCTCTTCCGTCACAAAAAACATGGAAGACACAAGACAGGTCTCTGCAACTGTATTGTGTTTCTGCATAGAGAAATTTTGACGGTAGATATGCCTGAAGCAAAAACAGGCTTGCTCTAACGCACTTTGCAAAAATCTGTCCGACCCGCCTCCGTACATTTTCAAAAAAAGCAGACGCATGAAAAAACAGTTCGTTGCTGAATACACAGGAACATACTCCTATTCGTTCCGTACAAAAACATTTCTTGACATTTTGAAGATGTACAGTATTTTTAACCCAAGAATATTCCTTCCACGCTTTGTCGTTGATCTGTAACAAAGCCGTTGTCGCCATAACCTCATATTCCCTGTATGTTCTCGTGACCTTATCGCACAGCCTGATCGCTGTCTTGCGAGAGAGAGTCACCGAAGGGGTCCCTGCGGGATATTCCGGACCCTTTTTGCGAAGGCTTTTCCCAGAACGCGTTCCCGGGGCACACCGGAACCTTTCCGGAAAATATTGTCTGCAATATTTTCCGGTTGCTGTTTTTCCGGAGGCTGTCTTCCCGATGCATCTTCCCTGCGCGTCCCGCCGGGGGAAAGTCTCCAGCCCTTTTTCAGGACTGCCCACAGGGGCCTTGGGCAGCCTGGCTGCCTGTCCTGAATGCCAGGAAACAGACGGCAGAAGACGTGCAGATTCCTTCTGTCGACGCCTTCCTGCACACAAGGCTCCTCAAGACACCCCCGTCTGCACGAGCCTTCCCCCTTCCTCAGCCCCAGCCTCCAAGAATCCGAGCCCTCCGCCACCCCGCAAAAGATGTGCGGAAGATGCGCAGAAGATGCGCAGAAGAAGGCCATATTTTCCCTTCATATATATGCAGCAGTGACCATCAGCTGACAGCTACGGCTGTACAGGAGGAGTCTTTCATGCGTCCCGGCACAGGAATTGATTCGGATCTTACCCCCAGCAGCAACCTCGAATGGCTTGAGACCAACGGGCTTGGCGACTATGCCCAGGGCACTGCCACAGGTGCCAATACACGCCGCTATCACGGCCTGCTTGTTGCCAATCTTCCGCACCTGGACAGGCATGTGCTTCTTTCCAGTGTGGAAGACTGGCTGTGCATTGGCAGCGAGAGCATTCCCCTGGCCAGCCGCTATCATCCCGGCTGCGTCTACCCGGAAGGGCAGAAGGTTCTCAAGTCCTGGCAGGCCAGCCCCTGCCCCACCTTTGTCTACGAGGCTGCAGGCCTGCGCGTGACCAGGCGCATTGCCCTGGTCCACGGATCCCATACGGTACTCATCCGCTATACCCTGGAAGCATCGGACGAGGACGAGGCCGCCCTGCTCGGCGACTCGGAGCTCATGCTGCGCGTCACCCCGCTGCTGGCCTTCCGCCGCTATCACGACCTGACGCATGCCAACATGGATCTGCACGTCAAGACCTATCCCATCCGTGCCGGCTTCAAGATCCAGCCCTACAATGCCCTGCCGCCCATCTATATCAGAAGCGAGGGCCTTTTCGATTTCCTGCCCTCGCCCGAGTGGATCAACACTGTGGAATACCCCGTGGAGCGCGAGCGCGGCTTCGACTATCAGGAAGACCTCTTCTCGCCCGGCCTGTTCGAGATCCATGTCATGGCCGGAGACGACATCATTCTCGCCGCCTCCCTGGATGAACAGTTCGGCTCTGCCCAGAGCGGTGCCCCCCAGGACCTCCATGCCCTGTGGAATGCGGAAATGGCCCGCAGAAGTGCGCCCCAGGAGACAGGCAGGCGCAAAGTCAAGAACGCGAACGCCCTCTGCTCCTTCCTTGCCGCCCAGTCCGAAGACTTTCTCATGCAGACGCCGGGCGGCCGATCCCTGCTTCTGGCAGGCTTCCCCTGGTTTGGCAGCTGGGGCAGGGACACTCTGATTGCCCTGCCCGGCACGACCTTCCTGGCCGGACGCCTGGACGAGGGTCTTGCCATTCTGCGCACCATGGCCATCAATGCCAGCGACGGACTCATTCCCAATACCTTTGACGGCGACGGACAGCCCAGGGGCTTCAACAGCGTGGATGCCTCCCTGTGGTTTGCCTGGGACTGCCAGCTCATGATCAAGGCTCTGAGCAAGGAGCCCGAACGCCTCCAGGCCTTTCTGGATCTGTGCGCCCCGGCCCTCTACAGCATCATTGCCGCCTACAGGGCGGGTCGTGTGCCCTTCACCCGCGTGGCCACCTCCGGCCTGCTGGAAGTGGGCACGCCCAGCACCCAGCTCACCTGGATGGATGCCCAGGTCGACGGCAAGCCCGTGACGCCGCGCAACGGCTTTCCCGTGGAAATTCAGGCCCTCTGGTACAATACCCTGGCCTTTGCCCACAATCTGGCCAAGAAGCGTGGAGATCCCGACCCGTGCTCAAGCAGGGAACTCAAGGCCCTGCGCGCCGTCTTTGCCGCGCACTTCACCCTGCCTGACGGTACTCTCTGCGATGTGTGGCGCGCCCCCGAAGACGGCGCTCCGGACACAAGCCTGCGTCCCAATCAGCTGCTGGCCGTCTCCATGCCCGAACCCATTGCGCCCAAGAGCTCCTGGAAGCCTATTGTCAGCCAGGCGACAAAAAAGCTGCTCACGCCCTTCGGCCTGCGCACCCTCTCCCCCGATGATCCGGCCTTCTGCCCCGTGTATGCCGGTGGCCCTGCCCAGCGCGACAGAGCCTATCATCAGGGCACGGTCTGGACCTGGCTTCTGGGCCCCTACACCGACGCCCTGCTCAAGGCCGAGCAGGTGGACGAAAGCGGGGAAAAGTCCCGCCGCAAGCCGACCAAGGCCGTGAAGCGTCTTCTCGAGACCATCACGCCCCTTGTGACCACCCATCTGCGCGAGGCAGGAGTCGGCCACATGTCCGAAATCTTCTCGGCCACAGAGCCCTATGCGCCTGACGGCACCACAGCGCAGGCCTGGAGCGAAGGCGAAGTCTATCGCATGCTCCTTGCCCTGCGTGCCGCGGACCGCGAGACCTGGGAGGACTGGGAGAAGACGCTGCCCTATTTCAACTAGGCGGGTCACCGCCCCCGTATCCCGGACCGTTTCCATTTCAAGAAAAGTCTTTTCAAGAGACCTTTTTATACAGTACTGATTTCATTTGTTTTTTGGAGGAACAGCAGATGCGCGTTCTCATGTTTGGCTGGGAATTCCCCCCGCACATCAGCGGAGGACTGGGCTCAGCCTGCGAAGGTATTGTACGCGCCCTGACGGCGAGAGGGACAGAAGTGCTCTTTGTCCTGCCCAAGCTGAGCAGCGACAAGGGACAGACGACACAGGGACTGACCATGTGCAGCGCCTCTGGTACGCCCATCCCCTATGCGCACAAGGATTTTCAGCATATCTACCGGGAGACCAATACCTACTGGAAAGAAAATCTCCGCATGGAGGTCGTGGACTCCATGCTGTCTGCCTACGCGACCCCTGAATACTACGAAAAGGCCTATGCCGAATACGTCAGGCAGCAGAGTGTCAGGGAGCATGCACGCACCGAGACCGTGCACGAGGAAACGTCCGTGCAGCTGCACGGCGGCTATGGCAAGGACCTCATGAGCGAGGTCTACAAGTACTCCCTGGCCGCACAGTCCATTGCGGCCCGCAACAGCTTTGACGTCATCCATGCCCATGACTGGATGGCCTATCCGGCGGGCATTCTTGCCAAGAAGATCAGCGGCAAGCCCCTGGTCTGCCACGTGCACGCGACCGAAGCCGATCGCAGCGGCACAAACATGAACTCTTCCGTTGCCCACATCGAATGGGAGGGCATGCATGCGGCCGACAAGGTCGTGGCAGTGAGCCACTTCACAAAGAATCTCATTATGCGCGTCTACAACGTGCCCGAGAGCAAGATTGAAGTGGTGCACAATGCCGTGTCCCGCAAGGACGCAAGGCACATCTATCATACGGCCAATCCCAAGGGAGAAAAGCAGGTCCTGTTCATGGGCCGCGTCACCTTCCAGAAGGGGCCGGACTACTTCGTGGAAGCGGCCCGTCTGGTTCTGCAGACCATGCCCAACGTCCGCTTTGTCATGGCCGGTGCAGGGGACATGCTCCTCTCCATGGTTTCAAGAGTGGCCAAGTACCGCATAGGACGGCGCTTTACTTTTACCGGCTTCCTCAAGGGCGACGAAGTGGAACGCATGTACGCGGCAAGCGATCTCTATGTCATGCCCAGCGTTTCCGAGCCCTTTGGTATAGCGCCTCTGGAAGCCATGGTGTATGATGTTCCCGTCCTTATGAGCAAGCAGTCCGGCGTTTCCGAAGTCGTGACCAATGCCCTCAAGGTCGATTTCTGGGATGTCCGCAAAATGGCAGACCGCATCTGCGCTGTGCTCGCCTATCCTGCCCTGGGACAGTTCATGGTCAAAAACTGCCAGGAAGAGCTCAAATCCATTCGCTGGGACAATGCTGCCATCAAGCTGAACCGCATCTACGCCGATCTCGCAAGGGGGAACTGATATGCCTTCCGTCTGTTTCTACTTTCAGGTTCATCAACCCTACAGGCTGCGGCACTATTCATTCTTCGACATTGGACACAACCACATGTACGAGGATGATGAAGCCAACAAGTCCATCATGCTGAAGGTTGCGGACAAGTGCTATCTGCCCATGAACAGCCTCCTGCTGAAGCTGATCAATCAGTACAAGGGCAACTTCAGGGTCAGCTTCTCCCTGTCCGGCGTCTTTATCGAACAGATGGTGCAGTACGCCCCCGAAGTGCTCAAGAGCTTTCAGGAGCTTGTGGACACGGGCTGTGTGGAAATCCTTGCCGAGACCTATGCCCACTCCGTCTCCTTCCTCTTCTCGCCCAAGGAATGGATGGAACAGATTGCCCTACACGACGAACTCGTGAAGACCCATTTCCATGTTCGTCCCACGGCCTTCCGCAACACGGAGCTCATCTACAACAACGACATTGCCCAGATGGCCGAACAGATGGGCTACCAGGCCATCCTCACGGAAGGGGCCGATCAGGTCATCAACTGGCGCAGTCCCAACTTCGTGTACCAGCCCGGCAACTGCCGCCGCATCCGCCTGCTTCTGAAGAACTACCGCCTCTCCGACGACATAGCCTTCCGCTTCTCCAACCAGGCCTGGGAAGAATACCCGCTCACTGCCGAAAAGTACGTGAGCTGGCTGCACTCCCTCAACGGTCAGGGCGAGACCATCAACCTCTTCATGGATTACGAGACCTTTGGCGAGCATCAGTGGGCCTCCACGGGCATCTTCGAGTTCATGGAGGCCCTGCCCGGCCTTGTGCTGGCCAATCCGGACTTCTCCTTTGCCACGCCTTCGCAGGTGGCTGCCAACTGCTCGCCCATGGCACGCCTGGACATTCCCCACTTCATTTCCTGGGCCGACGCCGAACGCGATCTGTCGGCCTGGCGCGGCAATGACCTGCAGGACGATGCCCTGGGTGCCGTGGCTGCCCTGGAAGCGGATGTCAAGAAGACCGAGGATCCCGACCTTCTGCGCACCTGGCGCCGGTTCACGACCTCGGACCACTTCTACTACATGTGCACCAAGTTCTTCTCCGACGGCGACGTGCACAAGTACTTCTCCCCCTACGAGACGCCCTATGACGCCTACATCTTCTACATGAACGCCCTGGCGGACCTTGAGCTCTCCGTGCGCCACAAGCTGGAAGAAAAAAAGAAAGTCAGGCGTCCCAAGGCAAAGAAAAGCGATGCCGAACGCGCAGCCGCAGCCTTCAGCCCGGAGATGACTACCCCGCACTATGAAGGTGCCGCAACGCCCATACGCGGCAACTGATGAATCACGCATTCCCTGCCAAAGCCCGAAAAGATGCTGCTTTTCGGGCTTCCTTGTTTCCTGCCCCTGGCAGGGTCAGGAAGATGCATCACGGGGGATGAACACTGTTTTCTTTTTGTGAAACAGGAAGACTTCTGCAAAGGACAGGATAGAAACGCTTTTCTTTCTGCCTTGTTTCATCCATCGAAAAGAGAAGCAATCAACAGATCTCTCCCTGCAAACAGCCAGGGTACAAGGATTAGCAAGAGGACATTCTGTCTTATCCTTTCATGTATCAGAAAAAATGACAGGCTTGCTTCTCTTTCTTGAAAAACTTAATACAAAAGCAATATTTCCGACAGCCCCACAGACTGCTTTTTCTGCTACCCGTCAAGGGCAAACCTGTCCCTGGCTCCCCGCCTTCCTTCCGCAAAGCAGGCAGGGAAGTTCTGTGAATGCCCCCAAGCCCCCGGAGCAGAAACCTGTTCCTCTCTCGCAGAGCCCCACCCTCAAAGGGCCCACGGCTTTCAATGCCACTCCTCCTGGCCTGCATTTTTAACGACAAGCGTTTAAAGAATGCAATAATTGAAGAATGTTAGATAACGAACGACGTTTGCTGATTTTTGCATGTGCTTTTTTCCACTCCGCTACAACTTGAAGGAGCATCTATGGATTACGGTAATATCACGGTCTTTGAAACCTCATGGGAAGTCTGCAACAAGGTGGGTGGCATCTACGCCGTTGTCAGCAGCAAGGCCCTGCAGGCTGTGGACAACTTCGGCGAGAACTACTGGCTGCTCGGTCCCGATTTCGGCAACAATGCCGAATTCGAGGAAGACCGGGGGCCGGCCTTCGAGCCTATACGCAAGACGCTGGAGACGCACAATCTTCACTGCCGCCTCGGTCACTGGTTGATCCCCGGCAATCCCAAGGTTATTCTTGTGGATTTCCGCAATCGCTACAATCAGAATCAGCTTCTTTTCGAGTACTGGAAAGCCTACAACGTGGACTCCATGTCCGGAGGCTGGGACTATGTGGAACCGGTCATGTTCGCCACTGCCTGCGGCGAAGTGATCAAGACCATCTATCAGCACTTTGTGGAGCCTGTGGGCGCCCCGGCCGTGGCCCATTTCCACGAATGGATGTGCGGTGCCGGCCTGCTCTTCCTCAAGCGCTACTGCCCCACCATCGGCACGGTCTTCACCACGCATGCGACCATGCTTGGCCGCTCCATGTGCGGCAACGGCAGGGATCTCTATGGCAACACCATGGAAAAGGGCATCAATCCCCGCCAGGAGGCTGCAGCCCTGGGCATTACCGCCAAGTGCTCCATGGAAACCGCCTCTGCCAGGGAAGCGGACTGCTTTACCACGGTGAGTGAGCTCACAGGCGACGAGGCCGGCATCGTGCTCGGCCGCCAGCCCGACATCATCACCCCCAACGGCCTGGATCTGCGCGTCATCCCCGACTACAGCACGGATCGCCTCAAGCCCGGTCTCATGCGCCAGAGCATCCTCGAGTCCTGCTCCGGCCTGCTTCGTCGCAAGCTGCCGGAACAGACCTGCATCATGCTCATTTCCGGCCGCTATGAATACGTCAACAAGGGCATCGACATCTTCCTGGAAGCTCTGGGCGAACTCAACAAGAGTCTCAGGGACTCCCAGACCCATGTGCTGGCCATCTGCGCCGTCATGGGCGGCCATTCCGGTGTCAACGCCGATGCCGTGAGCGGCGATCCGGCCAAGAAGCCCTCGGACGGAGCCTACTGGCTCACCTCGCACCACGTGCACAACCCCGCTGCCGACCCCATTCTCACCAACTGCAAGCGCCTCGGCCTGGACAACAATCCGGACAACCATGTGCTTGTGGTCTTCAACCCTGCCCTCCTCAACGGCAGCGACGGCTTCTTCAACCTCACCTATGCCGACCTGCTCACTGGTGCGGATCTTGGTGTCTTCCCCTCCTGGTACGAACCCTGGGGCTACACGCCCGAGGAAAGCATTGCCTACAGCGTGCCCACCATCACCACCGATCTCTCGGGCTTCGGCCTGTGGGTGCGCACCAACAGCAAGTGCAGTGCCGAAAAGGCCGGCGTGGGCATTATTCCCCGTCGCCAGCAGCGTCGGGACGATGTCATTGCGGCCCTGAAGAAGTACATGGCGGACTACTCCTCCATGTCCGAAACGAGCGTCCTGCACCTGCGCAAGGCAGCCCGCAAGACGGCCACCAAGTGCGACTGGTCCGAATTCTTCACCTACTATATCAAGGCCTACAACATGGCCATTTCCAAAGCCCTCGATGCAGGTCTTGAAATCAAGGCCAGCATCTCCGACCACACCACGGCCTTCTTCTCCGGCTCTGCCTCGACCACCCCCTCCCTGCGTCCCTTCATTGCCTACTCCTCCCTGCCCAAGCAGATATCCAGACTCAGGGAACTGGCCAACAATGTCTGGTGGAGCTGGAATCCCGGCTGCTGGGATCTGTTCAGCCGCCTGGCTCCCGATGTCTGGACAAAGAGCGGCCACAATCCCATCAAGTGTCTCGAAGGAGCCACGTCTGCAGTCCTCAACGAAGTACTTCTGGACACGGGCTACATGTCCCTCTACGAGGAGACCATGGCGACCTTTGATCAGTACATGTCCAGGCCCTGCCCGGACCAGGGCGAGGTGACCACCGAGCACCCCATAGCCTACTTCTCCACCGAGTACGGCCTGCACGAATCCCTGCCCATCTACTCCGGCGGCCTGGGCGTGCTCTCCGGCGACCATCTCAAGAGCGCCAGCGACCTCAACATTCCCCTGGTGGCCGTGGGGCTCTACTACCGCTACGGCTACTTCAAGCAGCAGATCGACAAGGACGGCCGCCAGATTGCCAGCTACGTGGAAAACGATCCCATCGATCTGCCCCTGGAACTGGTGCGCACAGCTTCGGACGAACCCCTGGAAATCAGCCTGCAGCTGCCCGAGCGTCGTCTCTTTGCCAGGGTCTGGCGCGTGAAGGTGGGCACCATCTCCCTGTACCTGCTGGACTCCAACGTTCCCAAGAACACCCCCGATGACCGCAAGGTCACGGATCACCTCTATGTGGCAGACCGCGACTTCCGCATCCGCCAGGAATTCCTGCTCGGCGTCGGCGGTGCCGTGCTCCTCAGGAAGCTCGGCATCTCGCCGTCCGTCTACCACATGAACGAAGGCCACTCTGCCTTCCTCATCCTGCGCCGCATCCGCGACCTCATGAACGAAACCAGGCTGAGCTTCGACGAGGCCAGGGAAATCGTGCGTGCAGGCTGCGTCTTCACGACCCACACTCCCGTGGACGCCGGCAACGAGCGTTTCAGCGCCGACCTCATGATGAAGTACTTCTCGCACTATGCGGCCAACTTCGGACTGAGCAAGGAAGACTTCCTGGCCACGGGCCAGAGGGATCGTGGCTCCAATGCCCCCTATGAGATGACCATCCTGGCCCTGCGCAACTCCTACAAGGCCAACGGCGTCAGCATGGTGCACGGCGACGTGTCCCGTCACATGTGGCAGTTCCTGTGGCAGGGCATCCCTGTGCCGGAAGTGCCCATCGGCTACGTCACCAACGGCGTGCACATGGCTTCCTATGCCGGTCTTGAGATGTCCGAGCTTCTGAAGCGCGCCCTGGGCAAGAACTGGGTGGATCTCGAACCCGGTGCCCAGACCTGGTTCAAGTTCGACTCCATTCCGGACAAGCACATCTGGCGTGTCCACAACCTGCAGAAGACGGCGCTCATCGAGTACCTGCGCGTTGCCATTCCGCCGCTCTACCGCAAGCTCGGCGTGGACCGCAAGGAGATACGTACGGCCCTGGACATGCTCTCCACGGACATTCTGCTCATCGGCTTTGCCCGCCGCTTTGCACCCTACAAGAGAGCCAATCTGCTCTTTGCGGACCTCTCCCGACTGGAAAGCATACTGACTGATGCCAAGCACCCCGTTGTGCTGCTCTTCTCCGGCAAGGCCCATCCTGCAGACAATCAGGGCATTGACATCATGCAGGAAATCATCCGCTTCTGCACGGACAAGCGCTTCCTGGGACGCATCTTCTTCCTGGAAGACTACTCCCTGGCCATCTCCCGCCTCATGGTGCAGGGCTGCGATGTGTGGCTCAACACGCCGCGCAGGCCCTACGAGGCTTCCGGCACATCCGGCCAGAAGGTCACGGTCAACGGCGTGCTCAACCTGAGCATTTCCGACGGCTGGTGGTGCGAAGGCTACAACGGTTCCAACGGCTGGACCATCGGACCTGTGGTCAAGGCCATGTCCCAGGAATCCCAAAACGACTACGCGGACGCCGAAGCCCTGTACACCCTGCTCGAAGAGCAGATCGTGCCCCTGTACTACTTCCGCAACCAGGATGCCATTCCCACCCGCTGGGTGAAGACCATGAAAGAGTCCATGCGCACCCTGATTCCGGCCTACAGCTCGCACCGCATGGTCCGCGACTACCTGCGCGACTACTACATGCCCACGGCCGAACGCCAGAATCAGATGTTCTCCCAGGATTTCGAGGCCGTGAAGCGCATCGTGGAATGGAAGAAGGACATTGCCGCCCGCTTTGACAGCGTGCACGTGGGTCTTTTGCGTATTGACGGCATGGACAGCGACACCTGCATGGCCGGCCAGCCCATACGCGTGACGGTCAGCCTGGATCCCGGCAAGATGAAGCAGGACGAGCTGCTCGTGCAGTTTGTCGTGGGTCCCTTCAACGGTAGCGAGCTGACGGAAAAGCCCGATGTGACCCGCATGGAATACGAGCGGACCACCTCCGATCACAGCCTGGTCTTCTCCTGCGACTACGTGACGAGGCACAGCGGCCATCAGGCCTATGGCGTCCGCATCCTGCCCACAGCAGCCAATCTCTGCAGCGACTTCGACACCAACCTAGTCCTCTGGGCCTAGAAGAAAAAAATGAACTTGTTCTGTTCCATAGAGAAAGAAACAAGTACAAATACTTAGCATATGTGTGCCGGGTACGCCATGTGCCCGGCACAAACTTTTCGCAAAAAAGTTATTGACAGCCGCAGGCTCTTGGCTTAATAACTCTTTCTGCGTTGAGCACTGGGTTATCGTTCAATTGGCAGGACGTCGGATTCTGGCTCCGATAATCAAGGTTCGAGTCCTTGTAACCCAGCCAAC
>CALVHF010000023.1 GCA_944327295.1 uncultured Desulfovibrio sp.
AGCGTCAATATGACACCGCTTGGTGAGTTTGGAAATTGGAACTACACGATTTATGGATTCAAAAACTAGCCCCTAAACTTACCTATTTATTTTCTGACAATTCCTAAGAAAACGCCCCCAACCGTTCGTTCGGATGGGGGCGTTTTGGGCGCTTTAGCGGGCCTTGAGCCTCTGTGCAAGGCGCAGGGCCATGTCCCGTGCCGAGAGGCGGGCCTTCTTGCCTGTTTCGGTCATGGGGATCTGGAGGACGGAAAAATAGCTCTTCGGAATCCAGTATCGCGGCAGCACGTGGCGACAGAGCTTTTCCAGACTGGCCGCAGTCTCCGTGCCCTCGTAGAGCAGCACAAGCTTTTCGCCCAGGCGCTGATCCGGCACGGCCGTGACACAGAAGGGCATCTTGAGCACAGGGGTGAGCAGTTCCTCCACGGCTTCCAGCTGCACCTTGATGCCGCCCGTGTTGACCACGTTGTCGCAGCGCCCAAGGATGCGGAAGCGTCCGGCCTCGTCTATTTCGGCCAGATCGTGGGTCACAAGCTCCCCCTCCACAACGTGCGGGGCACAGATGGCCAGAGTGCCTTCGGGCGAGAGTCGCACGCTCACATCGGGCAGGGGCGTGTACCACTCCGAGGCCGTGGGACCGTTGATGCGGCGCAGGGCTATATGGGAGAGTGTCTCGGTCATGCCGTAGGACGACCACACCTCATGAGGAAAGTCCGCAAGCTGAGTGGAGAGCGGCGGATTGATGGAGCCTCCGCCCAGAAGCAGACAGCGTATGGCGCGCAGCTTCTGGGCTGTTTCCGGTTCCTGCAGGCTTTCATAGGCCTGCATGGGCGTGAGCGGCGCAAAGTCTATGGCCTTGTCCACTCTTTGCAGGGGCGAGCCCGATGGCGTGACCGGAATGAGGTTGAGGCCTGCAATGAGCGCCCGGACTACCATCATGCGGGCGGCTATGTAGCGTAGGGGCATGGCCAGCAGGGCCGTATCCCCTTTTTTGAGGCGTAAAAAGGCGCAGGTCATCCTGGCACTGGCCGCCATGCGTTCCTTGGCCACGCTCATGGCCTTGGGCGAGCCGGTCGATCCAGAGGTCAGTACCGTCATGTCCGGCCGCTCCGATCGCCAGTCCACCAGAAAGCGGGCCAGATCACCCATGTGGCCTTCGCGTTTCACATAGCTTTCGGTAAAGGCAGAGAGCGTGCCATTGACAAGCTGCACACCGTCCAGAGTCAGGGGCAGCCGGCGCAGGACGTCCAGGGGCGAAGGCTGTGCGGGATCATCAGAGAAGACACAGTCTTCTCGTGGCGAAAGAGGCGTCATGGTGCAGGGCTCGCTTTCCGGCAAAAAGACCGGATATCAGAAAAGGGGTGTGTTCAGACCAAGCCAGGCCAGAAGATCGGGTTCCGGAGCCTCGGGGGGGCAGTGCAGGCCGCTGCCTTGCAGACGCAGGGGCATGTCCTCGCAGTTGTCGGTAAAGAGCTGTCCTGTTCCCAGGCCCAGGGCCTGATCCCAGTGCTTGGTGCCACACCACTGGGCTATGGCATTGAGGCCGATGTTGGATTCCAGGGCACTTGTGACCCAGCAGCCGCAGTCGTGGGACGCTGCCTGATCCATCCACTGCTCGCAGCCCCGAAGACCGCCGTGCAGGGAGGGTTTGAGCACTAGGTACTGGGGACGGATGCAGTCCATGAGGTCGGCCTTGCGGACCTTGGGTACATTGATGAGTTCCTCGTCCAGGGCAATGGGGATGGGTGAGGTGCGACAGAGCTCGGCCATGGCCTCCCACTGGCCCTGGCGTATGGGCTGCTCGATGGAGTGCGGGGCAAAACGGGCCAGGGCCTCCAGGCGGGCCGGAGCCTCTTCCACGCTGAAGGCGCCGTTGGCGTCGAGACGCAGTTCCAGTTCGGCGGGATCCGGGAAGCGCTCGCGGATGAAGGCCAGAAGTTCCAGTTCGCTTGCAAAGTCGATGCCGCCTATCTTGCACTTGATGCAACGAAAGCCCTGGGCCAGCTTGGCTTCGATGCGGGCCTGCATGGTGTCGCGATCCCCCATCCACACAAGGCCGTTGATGGACAGATCCTCGCTGCCCCTGGAAAAGGGCGTCTTGAAAAAGCGTACGGATTCGGCTCTGGCATGGAGCAGGGCGGTCTCCAGACCAAAGCGCATGGAGGGACAGTCCTCAGGAACGGAATGGATGTCGCCACTCTGGACAAAGAGCCGACAGACTTCGTCCAGGCGCTTTCCATAGTCCGGGCCGGCATCGCAGCTCAGGTCGGGCAGGGGGGCACATTCGCCCACGCCAAAGCAGCGTTTTGTCCTGTTGTACAGGACAATGTACCAGACATCACGGGTGGTGTAGACTCCGCGGGAAGTGCCGGCAGGCTCCTTGAAGTGCAGCGTGCGTGGACAGAGACGGTATTGCCAGGGCATTTTGTCCTCCGGTTGTCAGGAGAGGTCGGAATGAATGCTTTTTTTGAGGCCAGCCGATTGGGTGTACAGCGAATGACAAAAGAGCACAAGACGGGCACAAGGGCGGCTCTTGGGGCCGTGCAGGCCGCGCAACCTCGTCTTGCGCAGGCCTGGCTTCGGAAGCCTCCGGGCGTCGTCTCTAGGGGAACTTGGGATAGTCCTTGAAGTTGGGTTTGCGCTTTTCCAGGAAGGCCTTGCCGCCCTCCTGGGCCTCGTCCGTGAGGTAGTAGAGCAGGGTGGCATCGCCGGCCAGTTCCTGTATGCCGGCCTGGCCGTCCAGTTCGGCATTGAGGCCGACCTTGATCATGCGCAGGGCCATGGGGCTCATTTCCATCATGCGCTCGGCCCAGGCCACGGTTTCGTCCTCAAGCTTCTCAAGGGGGACCACTGCATTGACCAGGCCCATCTGCAGGGCCTCGGCCGCTGAGTACTGACGGCAGAGGAACCAGATTTCGCGGGCCTTCTTCTGGCCGACCACGCGGGCCAGGTAGCTTGCACCGAAGCCTGCGTCAAAGCTGCCCACATGAGGGCCGGTCTGGCCGAAGATGGCATTTTCCGAGGCAATGGTCAGATCGCAGACCACGTGCAGCACATGGCCGCCGCCGATGGCATAGCCGTTGACCATGGCAATGACGGGCTTGGGCAGGGAGCGGATCTGCTTTTGCACATCCAGGATGTTGAGGCGCTTGACGCCGTCCTTGCCCCTGTAGCCGCCCCTGTCCTTCACATGCATGTCGCCGCCGCTGCAGAAGGCCTTGTCGCCGGCGCCGGTGAGCACAACCACGTTGATGTCCGGATTCTCGCGGCAGATGGCAAAGGCATCGGACATTTCCTTGGTGGTTTCGGGGGTGAAGGCATTGCGGTACCTGGGTCTGTTGATGGTGATGCGGGCTATGCCCTCATACCAGTCAAAGAGAATTTCCTCGTAGGTTTTCAGCGATTTCCATTCCCTGACAGCCATGAACTCCTCCGTATGATTAGACTGTTTGCCTGGCGACTGCTTTGGTCAGGCCGTGCCTTGGGCATGAATCAGGCGCGCTCCGCGTGCGCTTGGGCTGCCTGCGCACAGACGGCCGCAAGCTTTTGTTGGGCTCTGGCGCAGAGCTCCGGGTTGGTCTGTACCTCCAGGATGCAGGATCCTTCGTGTCTGCAGAATAGGGGCAGCACGCGTTCAAAGTCCTGCAGCGTGGCCGCAGAAAAGTAGGCAAGATGGGCATTTTCTGCAACAGCTTTGGCCTGCAGGCTGTTGGCGCCGGCAATGTGGCTTGCCAGATAGGGCGAGGCAAGGCCCGGCAGGGTGCGGAAGATGAGGCCGCCCTGATTGTTGAAGAGCAGGATGTGCAGGTTGCCGGGCAGATCCTCGCGCCAGAGGGCATTGACGTCGTAGAAGAAGCTCAAATCGCCAATGCAGCAGAAGACGGGCCCGTTCAGAACCCGGGCGCAGCCCATGGCTGCGGATAGGGATCCGTCAATGCCGTTGACCCCCCGGTTGCAGAAGACCCGGGTACCCCCTGGCAGGGGCCAGAACTGGGCCGTGCGCACAGGGGAGCTGTTGGCAAGGTGCAGGGCTGCCCCTTCGGGCATGCAGGCAAGGAAGCGCTGCATGAGGTACACATCGCTGAAGGCCGCTTCCTTTTGCGCGTTTGGGGCCACGGCCTTTTCAAGCGCGGTACCAACACGTGCGTTGGCCCCGGTCCAGGCCGAGATGAAGGCCGCATCCCCCCTGCTTCTGCCGGCGTCTGTCAGGGCCTGCACAAAGGCAGGAACAGGGCAGGCAAAGACCCGTTCAAGATGCTGGAAGAGGTCGGGCATGGATCCATCGGAGCTTACATGCCAGTGTACCAGATGCGGGAGCGCACGCAAATATTTTTTCAGGCGCTTGCTGACAATGTGGCCGCCCAGGGTCACCACAAGATCCGGAGCCAGGCGTTCGGCTTCCTCCCTTGAAGCGGAGGCCAAGCCCGCCAGGACAAGGTCTGCCCTGGTCACGACGGGGCAGGCGGGATCACTAGCAAGGTCCGAAAGATTGGCCAGATGCTCGGCCGCAAGGACCACATGCTGGCGGGCAAGAGCCCGCACAAGCTCCGTGGTCCGGACATTTGGGAGCATCTGCCCGGGCAGGACCAGGATGCGCCCGGCCTTCTGCCAGGTTGCCCGTGCCTCGTCATCCAGGCGCATCGTGCCGGCAAAGCAGCGACTCATGGTGCGCACAGCGGGAAGCTCGGGCGTGGCAAAGGAGAAGAGTGGTTCGCTTAAAGGCACATTGATGTGCACGGGGCCTGGGACCGGAGCCTGGGCCTCGAGCAGGGCCTCGTTGATGAGTCGGTTGCAGTACCAGCGATCCTCGTCCGAGGCAATGACCGGCAGGGAGACTTCCCTGCGCACAAAGTTGTGCAGGCTGCCAGGCTGGCGGATGGTCTGCCCGTCCCGCTGGTCTATCCAGGCCTGTGGGCGGTCTGCCGAAATCACGACCAGGGGCAGCTCCTGATAGAAGGCCTCGGCCACGGCAGGCGCCGCATCGAGCAGGGCGGATCCTGAGGTCACGCAGAGGGCCACGGGCCGCTGCAGACCCTGCATGAGGCCTATGGCCTCGAAGGCACCGCTGCGTTCGTCCACGCAGGGGTGGGTGACAAGATTCGGACAGGAGGCCAGGGAATGGGCCAGGGGCGCATTGCGCGATCCGGCACAGACCACCACATGCTCCACGTGATGGGCGCAGAGCAGGGCAACAAGCTGCAATATACATTCATTGTCGGAATACATGACCAACCTTGCCGTTCAGGCATTGTCAGGCAGGTCCTGTGTGCCAAGCAGGACCAGCATGGTGCACATCTTGTGACAGGTCTCCTGCCACTCCTGTTCCAGAGTGGACTCGGGCAGGATGCCGCCGCCCGCATAGAGGCGCACGCCGCCTGCGTAGAGCTTGAGGCAGCGCAGGTTGACGTAAAGGTCTGCCGCTTCCTCGCCCCACCAGCCGAGAAAACCGGCATAATAGCGGCGATCCAGGCTCTCCGTGGTCAGAATGCGCGCAAGGGCCTCCTTTTTGGGCAGGCCGCAGACGGCAGGAGTGGGATGCAGGGCTGCCGCCAGCTCGTGCAGGTCCGTTGTCTTCTTCAGGGAAAAGGTAAAGTCCGTGCGCAAATGCTCCACACTGCCTGCGGGCACTACATAGGGGCCTGTTTCCTGAATCCTGGCAACAAAGGGCCTAAGCGTACTGCGTATGTACTGGCTCACGATTTCCTGTTCGTGGCGGTTTTTCTCGTCCCAGGGCTCTGTCGAGCCCGACTTGTGGGTGCCGGCCAGGGCCATGGTCTGCCAGCTGTCGCCCTCGCCCTTCACAAGGACTTCCGGGCTTGCTCCAATCCAGGTGCCGCAGGATCCGTGACACAGGGAAACCATGGCATGGGGATAGAGCCTGCAGGCCTCGCAGAAGATGCGGGCTGCGGAATAGGAGCCGGTGACGTTCTGGGAACGGGAGAGGACAAGCTTGTCAAAGTGGCCGCTGCGCAGTGCGGCAAGAAAGGACGACAGGGCGCCGGCATAGCCTGAGTCGGGCCGTGCCTGGAAGAGGCGCTCCCTGAGCACAGAGGCCGAGGGCACGGCAAAGGAGGGCATGCTCACTTCCTCGCGCAGATCCCTGGCCGCATTGTGCAGGGCCTGTTCTATGTCCTTCCAGCCTCGGAAGACGAGCTCGTCCCGGATGAGCACCACGGGGTGCCCCTGGTTCTCGGCAAAGGGACAGAGCACAAAGCCTGTGCCATGCAGGTCGGCAAGAGAATCGAAGCGCGTGTCATGGCCGTCGCGCTGCATGATGAGCACAGGCTCGCCGTGGGGCGGCCGTGCCAGGACAAAGGAGATGTCTGCGCGCAGGAGCATGTCGGCCCTGGAGAGACTGTCCGGGGTATCGGGATGGGGCTGGAAGGATCTGGGCATGGGGGAAAACGGAGCCTTGAAAGCGTGTCGTAGGGGAAGCAAAAAGGGGACGCAACCGGATGATGCGGTCCCCTTCAGGAGATGGGGAGTATCTGGTTGAGGACGCGGGCTGTGGAGATGAGGCGGCCTGTGTCCGTGTCCGTAATGTCCACATTCCAGACATGGGTCGTGCGCCCCAAGTGTACCAGGGTGGCCCGACCCTGTACCGTGTGGCCGACGGGTGCGGCACTCACGTGATTGGCCGTGACCGTGACGCCCACGGGCTTGAGGGTGTCAGGCAGAAGAAGGGCCGAGGCGTAGCCTGCCAGGGTCTCGGCCAGGGCCAGGGAGGCGCCGCCGCTCAAAAAACCGTAGGGCTGGCAGGTGCGCTCGTCCACGGGCATTTGCGCAAGCAGAGCCCAGTCAGGGCTGCCTGGCTCGTTCGATCCTTGCGGATCGCTGCCAACTAGGCGGATGCCCAGGGCGCCGACAAGGCAGCGGGACAGATCGAGCGTCTGCAGATCGGCCGGATGCAGGCCTGGCACAGCCTTGAGGTTCGTGGCCTTGGTCTTTGACATGGAGCCTCCTGATCCCCCTTGTGAAAGGGAAGGATGCAGACAAAGTGCGAGCATTCCTGACACGGGCAGACCCGGGAAACGGGCCAGTGCGTCGGGAATGCTCAGCGTGAGGGAGTGCCCGGGGACAGGTCGGGACAGCAATCCCTGGCAGTCCCCGGCTTACAGGGAGTACTTGTAGTAGGCCGCACAGCTGCCTTCCGTGGACACCATGCAGGGGCCCACGGGATCGAGCGGCGTGCATGCCTTTGCAAAGAGTGGGCAGTCCCTTGGCTCAATGCGACCCTTGAGCACCTCGCCGCAGCGGCAGCCGGGCAGGGGCGGGGTCTCGTGCAGGTTGATGCCAAGGCGTGCCAGGGCATCCATGTCCGCAAAGGCGCTGGTCAGGCCAAGGCCGCTTTCGGAGATGGAGCCAAGGCCCCGCCACAGGGCGTCGCGGGGCTGAAAGACCGTGTGCACAAGCTCCTGGGCCCGCGGGTTGCCGTGCTCGGGCACTGCCCTGGCATAGGCATTCTGCACCCTTGGGGTGCCGTCGCGCAGATCCTCGGCCAGATGGCACAGGGCGAGCAGTATGTCTGCCGGCGTGAACCCTGCCACGCAGCCTGGCACATGCCAGTCTTCTGCCAGGAAGGCAAAGGGTGCAAGCCCCGTGACCATGGCCACGTGCCCTGGCAGGAGGAAGGCATCAATGTGCGCGTCGCTGTCGCTCAGAAGTACCTTCAGGGCCGGCGGCACCAGCTTGTGCAGGGAGAAGACGCAGAAGTTCTTCAGCTTCCTCTGCCGCGCCGTGAGGATGGTGGCTGCCACCGTGGGGGCCGTGGTCTCGAAGCCTATGCCCAGGAAGACCACGGTCCATTGCGGATTTTGTTCGGCAATGTTCAAGGACTCCAGGGGCGAGTAGACAATGCGCACCCGCGCGCCGCGGGCCATGGCGTGCTTGAGACTCTGGCCGTGAGGCCCGGGGACACGGATAAGATCCCCGAAGGTGCACAGACAGACATTGTCCATGGCGGCCATTTCCAGAAAGGCCGCCACTTCCGCGTCATGGGTCACGCAGACGGGACAGCCCGGACCCGAGAGGTGGGTAATGCCTGCGGGCAGAAGAGAGCGCAGGCCGCTTTGGAAGATGGAGACGGTATGGGTGCCGCAGACTTCCATGAAGCGCATGCTCTGGCCGGGCAGGCCGGAGAGCGCGGCTTCGAGACGGTGCAGAAGCTGCCGGCACAGGACGGGATCCTGCAGCTGATCGTCAAGATTCGCCAGACTAGCCTGGCTTTTCTGTTCAGCCAGACAGGGGGTCTCGCCGGCTCCTTGCACCGTGTGCGTTGGGGAAACCATGGGAGCCGTCCTTGCTAGGGCAGAAGCGGGGCCTGGGCAAGGCCTTCGGACATGGGCAGGCCGCACATGAGGTTGGCATTAGCCAAGGCCTGGCCCGAGGCGCCGCGGCAGATGTTGTCGATGACGGAGACAATGATCAGGCGGTCCGTTCTCTCGTCTACCACAAGGCCCATGTCGCAGAAGAGGCTGCCCCGCACAAAGCGGGTCTCGGGCAGATTCCCCTTGGGACAGACGCGCACAAAGGGGTGCTTCTTGTAGAAGTCCCTGTAGATCTGCCAGACTTCGTCCAGGCTCGCCCTGCGGGCACGCTTTGTGTAGATGGTGGAGAGAATGCCCCTGTTCATGGGCACAAGGTGGGTGTTGAAGGATACGGTCACGGGTGTGCCGGCGAGCAGGGAGAGTTCCTGCTCGATTTCGGGAGTGTGCCTGTGCCGGCCAAGGCCATAGGCCCTGAAGGAGTCGGCAACTTCGCAGAAGAGCGATGTCGTGACAGCCTTGCGGCCTGCGCCGGATGTGCCGGACTTGGAGTCGATGACGATGTCCTCGGTGTGCACAAGGCCGTTTGTGAGGGCCGGGGCAAGACCAAGCAGAGCCGATGTGGGGTAGCAGCCGGGATTGGCCACAAGACGGGCCTGTGCGATGTCCTTCGCATAGAATTCCGGCAGACCGTAGACGGCAGCGGGCAAAAGCTCCTTCTGGGTATGCGGCACCTTGTACCAGGCCTCGTAGACGGCGGCATCATGGATGCGGAAGTCGGCCGAGAGATCCACGACCTTGAGGCCCAGATCGTAGAGTTCCTGGGCCATGACCATGGCCTTGCCGTGGGGCACGGCCAGAAAGACCAGATCGCACTGCCTGGCCACGGCCTCGGGCGCATAGGTACTGATGACCACATCGGCACCGGGTAGGCCTTCCAGGAAGGGGTAGAATTCTCCCAGCCTGCGTCCTGACTCGGAACGGGAGCAGCCCATGGTCAGTTCCATGTGCGGATGTGATGCAAGAAGGCGTGCCAGTTCCATGCCTGTGTAGCCGGTGATGCCGACAAGGCCAACGCGAATTTTGTCCATGATGACGGTCTTCCTCATGCCGAGCAGGCTGCATGCTCATTGCTTGTGCCCGCAAGGGGCCAGGGGGCGTCACGTCTGTGTGTCGCTCTTGGCGGGCCCTGCGGCAGCCGGGGAATCAGCGGGAGTGATGAAGCCTACGGCTGCCTGTCACGCAGGCAGACGTACTTCATCTTCAGTTCGTACAAAAGACTCTGCAACAGCTGCTTTTCATCGTCTGTCAGGCCCTTGCGGGTCTTTTCCTCCAGCATGGCCAGGGTGTCTATGGCATGCTTGGCCAGCTGCAGGTTGGCGGCAATGACGCCGCTGCTCGGATTGGGCACTTCGCCGAGCTGGACCAGGGTCGAGGACGCAAGGGAAAGGATGAAGGTGGAAAAGGTAATTTCCGGCAGCTGGCAGTCTGCGGCAGTGTTCTGCTGGGGCTCTTCCATACCATGCCTCTTGTGAAATCGGGTAAAGGGTGACAGGGCGTGCAGACAGGACAGGGCGCAGCAGACTGGCCGGCGGCGCCCGCCCATCGCGTGCACAGTGTCCTTGCAGGACTCCATGTATATAGGATCGAAGGGCTGTTTTGTCAGCCTGCAACCCCTGTCTCTCCCCTTGTGACTAGTTGTGCAGAAGCACGGGTTCCGTGCCTGTTTCGCCTTCCAGGGCAGCCCGGTAGCTTGCCAGCCCCTGTTCCAGGAAGTCGTGGGAACCGCAGAAGCCGCCGTTTTCCACAATGCAGCGGTTCACGGCATAGAGGCCTGCCACAAGGTCGGCCCAGTCAATCCAGCCCATGTGGGCAATGCGCAGGATGCGCCCCTTGAGCACGTCCTGGCCGCCGGAGATACAGACACCGTACTGTTCCGCACAGTCATGCACGACCTTGATGCCGTTCACGGCGTCGGGCAGAAGCACGCTGGTCAGGCCCCAGGTATAGTTGCTCTTGGCAAAGGGCATGAGGCCCATGGCCTGTATGCTGCGACGGCAGAGCTGGGTCAGGGCCCACTGCTTGTGGTAGAGGGCTTCCAGACCCTCGCCAAGCAGCAGATCCATGCTCACGGACAGGCCCTGGATGAGGTTGACGGGCGAGGTGAAATGGGTTTCGCCCTTGGCCAGCTTGGCGCGCTCGGCAGGCAGGTTGAAGTAGAAGCAGCCCCTGTTTTGTTCGCAGACCTTTTCGCAGACCTTCCAGGCGCGCTCGGACAGGGCCAGCAGGGCCAGGCCGGGAGGCAGCATGAGGCCCTTCTGCGAGCCCGTGAGCAGGCAGTCGATGCCCCATTCGTCCATGGGACAGGGCGAGATGCCCACGCCGGAAATGCCGTCCACCACCAGGAGCACGTCCGTGCCCTGCAGCTTGGCTGCAATGTCGCGGATGGGGTGCAGAACGCCCGTGGACGTTTCGGAGAGCTGGATGAGCAGGCCCTTGGCCTCGGGATGCTCGGCCAGGGCGCTTTCCACATCCTCGGGACTGATGCAGCAGCCCCATTCCACGTTGATTTCCACGATGTGCAGGTTGCGGGACTGGGCAATCTTGCTCCAGCGTTCGCCGAACTTGCCGGCATTGGCGCACACAACCGTGTCGCCCGGAGCAAAGAGCGCTTCCACGGCAGCCGTCATGGCGCCGGTGCCGGAGCAGGACAGGGGCAGCACAGGCTGGCTTGTGCCAAAGAGGGTCTGCAGCTGGGCCTGGGTTTTGAGCATGAGGTCATGAAAGGCCCCCTTGCGGTGGTGGATCATGTCCTGGGCAAGGGCGAGGCGCACCTGCTCGGGCAGGGGCGTGGGTCCCGGAGTCAGAAGACGGGCTTTGTTGAGCAGCATATGAGACTATCCTTTATGCGTTCCCGGCCAGATGTTCACGGCTCTGGCCGGCCGCATGTTTGGGTTGGGGCTGTCGGGAAATCTGGACAAGCAGGCACTTGAGATAGGCCGTTTCGGGCATGGCGCAGTGGATGGGATGATCCGGGCCCTGCCAGCCTGTATGCAAGAGGCGCGGATGCAGGTTCTGGCGTGCGCAGGCATGGGCCACGCAGCCGCGCAGATCGTCCACGTGCAGGGCCTGGGAGCAGGAGGAGGTCAGAAGATAGCCTCCGTCCTCCACCAGGGCACAGGCTAGGGCGTTGATGCGGCGGTATGCAAGAAGGCCTTCTTTGTAGTCCTTGCGGCGCTTGATGAAGGCCGGCGGATCGATGCTGACCACGGCAAATCTCCGGCCTTCTTCGTGCAGGGCCTTGAGTGTGTCGAAGGCATCGCCCTCAAGCACGGTGCAGGCGGTCCCGGGCGCATTGCGGGCCAGGTTGTCCCTGGCATAGCCCAAGGCTCTTGACGAGGCGTCGGCAAAGGTCACGGACGCGGCCCCGGCGTGCCCTGCGACCACCCCGAAGCCGCCCACATAGGAAAAGGCGTCCAGCACGTCCCGACCCCGGGCCAGGAGCTCCATGAGGCGGCGGTTGGGACGCTGATCGAAGAACCAGCCGGTTTTCTGCCCCTCCAGCAGGGGCACGCTGCAGATACAGCCGTTTTCCGGCACATCCAGCGTGTCCGGCACAGGGCCCTCGCATTCCGTGCCAAGGGTGAGCCCCTCCAGGGTGCGGCTTGCCACCGTATTGTCCCAGAGGATGCTTGCGGGCTTCACGAGACGGTGCAGGACGGACCGCAGGGCCTCCTTGCGCTGTTCCATGGCCAGGGTGGTTATCTGCACGGTGAGATGGCTGCCGAAGCGGTCAATGACAAGACCCGGCAGCGCGTCGCCCTCGCCATAGACAAGGCGGTAGTAGGGATCCGCAAAGAGGGAAGATCGCAGGTTCAGGGCCTGTTCCACCCTTTCGAAGAGCAGGTCTTCGTCCAGGGGCCTGGCTGTGTGGGCATGGATCCTTGCGCAGATGAGGCTGTGGGGATTGACGGTGGCACAGCCAAGGACGCGGCCCAGACTGTCACGAACCAGCACTTCCTCTCCGGGCACGAGGTTCTTGAAATCCGTGGCCCTTGTATCCACTTCGTTGGAGAAGATCCACAGATGCCCGGCTTTCAGGCGTCTGTCCTCGCCACGCTTGAGTTTCAGTGTCTGCATGGTTTGCGTGGTTGGCGTAGTCTGCATAGTCTGCATGAAGGCTCCCTGGGAAGTTAAGGAGGAAAAGGGATGGGCGTCTACCTGGAAAAGAGTTCCTCGGACTGCTGCGTGAGTGTGGCGGAGCCCGGGCGCACCTCCACCTGGAAGAGGGATCCGAAGCGGCCGGACAGGGCCAGAAATTCCAGGATGGAGACGGGCGTGCCCTTGGCTGTACGCAGGGTCAGGGTGCCCGGAGCATCAATGAAGTTTCCGAGCCTGCGGCACTGTTCCCTGTCCTTTTCCGCGTCTGCACGGCACAGGCTGGCCGACATGGTCTTGAGCAGCATGCTGGCCGCATGGGCATCGGGCGTGATAGTGCGGGCGAGGCGCACCGTGAAGCCGTAGTCGCGCCAGGTCATGGTCAGATCCTGCAGGGTGGTTCGGGTGGGATGCCAGATGAAGCTGTAGCTGAGCTCGCCAAGGTTCTTGAGCCGCACAAGGCCGCTCTGCTGATTGTTTTCCGCGCCGGAGGAGGCGAGATCCGCTTCCACCTGCACGGTTTCCATGCCCTGCCAGTTCACGGGCAGATAGGCCTGAAGCTCCCTGGAAGCGATGCTCAGGCCGCGCACATGGGTCTCGATGCTGAGGGGAGGATTATCCGTCCAGAGCAACTCGCACTGTTCCATGGTCAGGGACGGGGGCGTCTGGGCATCGGTCACGTCGCGCAATGTTGCCTTGGAGACCAGGGGCCCGTTGGCGAGCAGGGCTTCGGCCAGATGGCTATTGGCCTTGTTGGAGCGCAGCCTTGGCGAGGTCTGGGCCACAAGCTCGCTGAGGAGAGCCGGAGACACCCTGATTTCCTCAAGGGTCAGTTCCCTGCAGTCGAGCGTGTTCTGGCCGTTTTCCAGGACGGTCACGTCCCTGAGCACGGCCCGATCTGCGCAGGTGCCAAGCACATTGCGCAGGTCTGCCTCCCTGGCCCTGATGGTTGTGGTGGCAAGGGGCGCACGCTGGGTGAGCAGGCAGTCAACGGCCTCAACCTCGTCCACGCGTATGCCGGTCACGCTCTGCGCAAAGGGCGGACGCAGGCCGGCCAGATACTGCTGCAGCAGATTGTAGCGCAGGCGGACCACGGTGAGTTCCAGTTCGGACAGGGAGCAGCGCCGGTCCGCGCTTGTCCAGAGCAAATTGCTGGCCCTGAGCTTGTCCAGCACGGGCACATAGGTGTCGGCATTGTTGAAGAGCGAGCCCAGGACCGGCATGCAGGCAAGGATGCCCCTGAAGGTCACGGTGCCGTGCACGGTGAGGGCATGGGCGGACATAGGGCCTTCCAGGGTCTGATGGCGCGTGCGCCAGCCCGTGATGGTGATCTCTCTGGTTAGGGGCGAGAACCGGACATCCTCAATCGCGGTCTCTCCCGGGCCTGCCATGCTCAGGATGGCTTCCTTGGTGGTGTCTTCGACCGTGTTCTTGAGAAAGAAGCTGGCACCTATGGTGAGACTGAGCAGAAGGGCGATGAGAACTGCCAGGGAGAGAAAGAAGTTTTTCATGGATTTGCCGGGGATGAAGGTCACGGTGATCGTGCAGAGGGAGCACACGGCCTGCCTGAAAAGGGAAGAGGGGCTCTGAACGCTGCGGCAGGCCGGAAAAGACGGAGACCTGGGACAGTGTCCAGACCGGGTACACTACAGCAACATGCAGGGAAATGAAAGTCCCGCACAGCATGGTGCATGTCTTTATTTTTCCTTGAAAAAATTCGGAAACAGAGAGGAACTGCCGGCAGGGACCGCGGCCTTGTCAGGGCCGTGGCCTGCAGGGCGAAATGCAAAAACGCTGCACGGATCCGCCTGTCCGGGCGGGCATGCAGCGTATTGTTGTCTCTTGAGCCTGTTGCTCGGTGATTCTAGCGGATGCTGGCCGGGCCACAGGCTTCGAGCATGCGGGTGACGGACAGGGTCGCAGCGGCCTTGTCCTCGTCCGTGAGGCTGATGCCGCAGGCTGTGCCCTTCTCGATGTCCTGCAGGCAGGAGAGCAGCTGGGCCGGTTCCACAATAGCCGTGTTGTCGCACTGGGCTTGCGTGTCAAGCAGCGGCCTGATGGTGCACACGTTCATGAACTTCTTGCGCAGGCGGCTGACCAGATTGAGTTCCGTGCCAATGACGAGCACCGGCGTCTTGCCGGATTTTGCGGCTTCTTGGGCGTCCAGGATGAGGAAAGAGGTGGGGCCTGCCGCGTCGGCCAGGGCCACCACTTCGGGGTTGGCCTCGGAGTGCACGGTGATGCGGCAGCCGGGGTGGGCAAAGCGCATGTCCTGCACCATACTGGGCGTATAGGCTTCGTGGATGCCGCAGTAGCCGGGCCACAGGAGCAAATGCCTGTCCAGAGGCTGATCCACTCCTTGTTTCAGACCCTGTTCGTCCACCTCAAGCACATGCCAGTGCTCCGGTGTCATGCCCATCTGCAGGGCCGTGTTGCGGCCGAGGTTGCGGTCGGGCAGAAAGAGCACGTGGCTTGAGCGCCTGAAGGCCCACTGCAGCATGCGCCGCAGGTTGCTGGAGGTGCACATGGCGCCGCCGTGCCGTCCTGTGGCAGCTTTGAGCTCTATGCTGGAATTGACATAGACAAGGGGCAGGAAGGTGTGGCCCCTGCTGCGCAGATCGCTCAGCACGGCTTCCAGCTGCCGGGCCGTGGGCAGGCCCACCGTGCGGCTGGACGTCTGCTGCACGGGCAGGAGGATGTGCTGATCCTTCCTGGCCAGAAGCGCTGCGGTCTCGCCCATGAAGGAGACACCGCAGAAGAGGATGTATTCTGCGGCCAGGTGGGGGATCTGCTGGATGAGTTGCAGGGAGTCGCCCACATGATCACAGAACTTGACAATGTCGTCGCGCTGGTAATGGTGCCCAACGATACAGACTCTTTTCCCTAAGTGTTCCTTGAGTGCGGCGATCCGTGCTTCAATTTCCAGAATATCTTCCATGGGGAACCTCCCTTGGGGCATAACGGCCTGTGCCCGGGACGGGGCAGGGGCTGAAAGCCCCGGGTGAGTGCAAAGACGAGAGGGACAGGACATGCAGACTGCTGCGGCGCGCAGGGGCTCAGGGCCGCGGTGCGCGGCAGCAGCCGTAAGGGGCATGGAGCGATCCCCCTTGCATGGCACTGGAAGAGCGCACCGTGCGTCTGATCAGAACTGTCTGGAAAAAAGATGACATTTAGGTGTCACAAAAAGGCTGTTATGAGGTCATACACTGGCTAGTGTACTGACATCAGTGACGGAACGGAGAACTTTTCCTGTCGGCATGGGGACAGACTTCAGACTTGTCCATGGGAAGGGCTTTTGGTAGAAAGACCGCCCGTATCTGCAAAGCATAGCATCTGGCTCAGTGATCTTCAAGAAGTACCGGCCTGTCCGGACTGCGGGGTGAGCGGTCCGCAGGGCCTTTTTTCCCGCATGCGAGGTTTTGCCGGAACAGGGACAGGACCCGGAACAGCGGGTTTTGCAGAGAGGCTTGAGGCCTGACATCTTCAGCGCTGCACAAAGAGGAGGGGTCATGAACGACAAGGAACAGCTCGGCACCACGGGGCTGACAGAGAAGCAGGCGGCAGAGGTCGCCCCCCAGCACGAAGAGTCAAGGCAGACAGAAGCCGGAAGGCCCGATGAGGAGCAGAGCATCCTGTTCGGGGCATACAGGGAACAGCGGGACAGGAAGCATTCCGAGGAAGTCACCCCGGAATGCCAGAATGCTGCCGAGGAAGCGGCCTTTGTACACCCTGCCGACCTTGCCGACCATCTGGAAAATCTCGACCTGCAGGCCCAGGTCTGTGCCCTGAAGCGGATGAACCGCGAGGACGCAGCCGAGGCTCTGGCCGAACTCGATGAAAATGTGGCCGTGGACGTTCTGGAAAACCTGGACGCCGATGACGCGGCCCAGATCATCGCCGAAATGGAACCGGACGATGCGGCGGACGTTCTGGACGAACTGGACGAGGACCACAGGGACGAGCTGCTCGGCCGCCTCAACAAGGAAGATTCCGACGAGATCAGGACCCTGCTCAACTTCCCGCCGGACTCTGCAGCCGGTGTCATGAACACCGAGCTCATTCTGCTGCAGGACATCTGGACCGTTGATCAGGCCATCACCCATATCCGCCAGGAAATGGAGCTCGACAAGGAAATTCCCTACTACGGCTACGTTGTGGACGAGGAAGAGAAGCTCGTGGGCGTCCTCTCCCTGCGCAACCTCATGCTGGCCAAGCCCGGTACCGTGCTGGCAGATGCCGTGTCCGGCCAGAGCGTGGTCAGTGTCCTCTACGACACGGACAAGCGCGACGTGGCCAGCGAACTGGCCCACTACAACTACATGGCCCTGCCTGTCGTGGACTACGAAAACCACCTCATGGGCGTCGTGACCTACGACGATATCATGGACATCATGCACGAGGAGGCCAGTGCAGACATGCTGGGCATGGTGGGCGCCGACCCGGAGGAGAGCTGCGACACGCCCTGGCTCGAGAGCGTGGGCAAGCGCCTGCCCTGGCTGTGCGTCAACATGGTCAACTCGGCCCTGTCTGCCTCCGTGGTCTACAAGTTTGACGGCACCATTTCCCAGATGGCGGTGCTGGCCGTGCTCATGCCCATGGTGGCCAACCAGGGCGGCAATTCCGGACAGCAGGCCCTGGCCGTCATGATCCGCCAGCTGGCCACGGACCGCTTTGACGGCCGCAAGGCCTGGCTGGCCGTATTCCGCGAAACCAAGATCGGCTTCCTCACCGGCTTTGTCATGGCCATCCTGGCCTGTATCGGAGCCTGGCTCTTCACCGGGAATTATCTTGTGGGCCTGGTCATGGGCGGTGCTCTCATGTGCGACATGGTGCTTGGCGCCACCGCAGGCGGCTCCATTCCCCTCATCTTCCGCGCCCTGGGACGCGACCCGGCCCAGGCCTCCAGCATCTTTCTGACAACCATAACGGACGGTGCTGGCTTCTTCCTTTTTCTTGGCATGGCCACATTGCTGCTCTTCTAGCAGATAGGCCGCCCTTGTGCCGTACACCGCCTCCTGTCACAGAGAGTTCGCGAAAAAGTCGTCCAGAAGAGCTTTTGTCCGTTCTTGCCTCCCAGGACAAATGAGCGTATCCCCCCCTTCTCGCAAGCCCGATACCTCATTGATTTTTGGAGCAGAAATGAACAGAGCTCTTTTTTTTGTCTGCGTGGCAACAGTCTTCTTTTCCTCCATGGAAATAGCCCTGAAGCAGATTGTGGATGCCTTTTCTGCCATGCAGGTCAATACCACCCGCTTTCTTCTGGGCGGCCTTGCCCTCATTCCCTTTGCCCTGCGGGATCTGCGGCGTGGCGAAGAGAAGCTGACCCTGGCAGCCGTGGCCCGGATGGCAGTCCTCGGGCTGCTTGGCATTGTCGTCAGCATGGGGTTTTATCAGCTCGCCGTGGAACTGGCGCCGGCCAGCGTTGTGGCCGTCATTTTCTGCGGCAACACGGCCTTTGTCTTGTTCTTTGCCCATATCTTCCTGAAAAGCCCCATTGCCAGGAACCAGATAGCGGCCCTTGTGCTGGCCATCCTCGGCATTGTCTGCATCCTCTGGCCCTTTGCCTCGGTCCTTCGGGCAGAGGCCCTGGTCTATGCCGTGCTGGCGCCGGCTACCTTTGCCCTCTATGCCGTGCTCTCCACGCCCCTGTGCCGCCGCTATTCCGGAGTGGTGGTCACCTGCGGGACCTTCCTTCTGGGCAGCGCCGAGCTCCTGGTACTTGTCTTTCTGGCCGATCTCGGCCCCGTGGCCGCCTTCTTGCAAGCCCACGGCATGGGCTTTCTCACCAATGTGCATCTTCTTTCGGGCTATACCTTCTCGTCCTTCCTGGGCATGCTCTACGTGGGCATAGGCGTGAGCGGCATAGGCTTTGCCACCTACTTCATGGCTGCCGAAGTGGGTTCGCCCTTCACGGCATCGCTCGTCTTCTTCTTCAAGCCCGTGCTGGCACCCATCCTGGCCTGGGCACTGCTTGACGACACTATTCCGCCTTCCATGCTCCTGGGCATTGCGTGCATTGTGGCAGGCTCCCTCTGTCTCATCCTGGTACGGCTGCGCGATTTGCGCCTTGTGCGCACAATGCAGCACTGGCAGCGCCTCTACCACCACAAGCGCTGGCGTCACGACTACAGGATACGCCACTTTGATCCACATCTGCTCGCTGTAGTCCACAGGGATGAGGAGGTACAGGCTGACGAGGCAAAGCGCGGCTGACCATCAGGCCAAAGCCCGGGGGCAGACACCGGGAGTGTTGCGCATGCCCCGCACTGGGGCACCATTGAAACAAAAAAAAAGTGTTTCCACCTTGGGCATGCAGCCCTGGAAACACCTGAACACGGCAAGAGAATATCTTTTCGGAAGGACAGGAGCAGGTGGCGGGCCTGTCCAGAAGTTTTTCACAAAGATAGTTTCGCATGTTTCGTGGCGGGAGTGCATAGGGGTCGAACCTACCGCAGACCTCACAGCCTGCCACCAGTTTTGAAGACTGGGCGCTACACCGGTAACGATACACTCCCACTTTTGCCGAAAAAACTGTCACGACCACGCTTTTTGCGGCGGCTCCTGACTGGAGCCTGTGCGTTTTTCCGCACAGGGGCCTTATGTACGTGCACGCAGGAAAAAAGGCAAGTCTCTTTGGCCCTGTCAGGCGGCCCCTTGTATTCAGCCTGAGCAGGGCAGAGCCTTGGACAGGCCTGGCTAGTCCCCTGTTTCGTCCTTCGTTTCGTCCTCGTTCGGGACCGTGAAGGCAAAGTCCGTGCGGAAGCCCTCAAAGGTGCCATGGGCCAGAAGAAGGCCGTTGGCATCACGGATGTCCACGGAATAGACAACAATGTGGTGGCCCGAGCGTATGCAGTTTGCCTCGGCCACCAGCGGACCGTGCCGGCCGGGAGCGAGGAACTGCATGTTGGAGGACAGGGTTACCGTGCCGGTCTTTTGGCCGTAGTTGGAGGCTGCGCCAAAGGCAATGTCTGCCAGGGAGAAGAGCACTCCGCCGTGCACAAAGCCCATGCCGTTGCAGGTAATGTCCGTGATGGGCATGCTAATCCGGCTGTGCTGTGCAGAAACCTCTTCAACCTTCATGTTGAAAAGGTTGTAGATGCGATCGCCCTTTTCAAGTGCTGTTTCCATAGTCGTTGTCCTGAACTGTTGGGGAAAAAAGAGCCGAAGCCCGCAGGCTCCGGCTTGTGGTATGATGTGGATGTGCTGCTAGCAGCTTTCTATCTGCTGAATGCCGTCCAGCTTCCAGGAACCCGTCTCGTGCTTGCGGATGAAGTGCCAGATTTCCCTGGCATTGGCAGGTTGGGCCTGGTTGGGATCCTCGCGCATGAGCACGTCGAAGTAGACCTGGGCGCGATCATTGCCGCCAAACTCTTCTACGGAGATGAGGGAGGCATTGATGAGCACGATTTGGGTCTGGCTGGGCGTGGGATCGGCGGCCTTCTGGGCACGCAGCTCTTCCAGGACGGCCTCGGTTGCAAAGTTGGCGATGTCGTCCAGGTCGCGCTTGTCCCAGGACGCCTGCATGCGGGTATAGGCCATCTTGGCGCCGCGCAGGAAGTCTTCCACGTCAAAGCCTTCGGGCACGTTGGCCGCAGGAGCGGCTGCGGCCGTCTGCTGCTGGCCGCTCAGGGCGCCCCAGGCGCCGGCAGCGCTGTCGTTGCGCTGCATGGTGTAGTCCTGGGCAGGCTGCTGTTCCTGGTAGTGGCTCGCATAGGCGGACTGGGTGGCAGGCTGTGCCTGGGCACGCTTCCTGCGCAGGAAGAAGATGACGCCGCCAATGATGAGCAGAAGGAGCAGGAAGTCCATGCCGCCCACGCCGCCGAAGCCGCCGCCACCGAGCAGGGAGCCGATGAGGGAGCCGGCGAGCAGGCCGCCGAGAAGACCGCCGCCAAAGCCGCCGAACAGGCCGCCACGGTTGGGTGCAGCCTGGGCTGCCGCGGCGCCGGGGGTCTGCTGCTGGGTGCGCTGCTGGACAGCGGGCGCCTTGGCAGGGGCGCGCATGGCGGGCTGGCTGCCGAAGGATCGGCCGCCACCCATGCGGGCAGCGTCACTGTCACAGGGCAGGGCCATGGCCAGGGCAAAGACAAGGAAGAAGGAAGAAAGAAGAGCTGTAATGCTACGAATCATGAATGGTGTCTGCGGTGTTACTCCAGCCCGTACTGCAATGGCGGGATACAGGTGGACGGGGCGCAGCTCCGTAAAAATCCCGAGATGAGTGAAATGGACCTTAAAGATGTGTGAAAAGCCCCTTGGGAGCGTCTGAAAAGTCTGCGGTAAAGATAAGGCCTGCCAGGCCCGATGGCAAGATGGGGGGCGGGCTTTTGGCCCTGTCCTCATTGGGTCGGATCTCGGGGAAGGCTAGTTGCCCTGCCCCTGTCCGTCCACGTAGAACCAGAGCAGGGTGCTGAGATAGAGGGGCGAGGGCTGTCCGCCGGGTCCCTTGAGGGGCGCGCCCTGCTGCGTGGCCGCGCAGCACCACCATCCTGGGCGGTTCAGGACAACGGAAAAGAGGCCGTTTTCCGTTGTGCGCAGTTCCATCTCCTCATGCCAGGGAGTGGGCACCTGCACGTTTTCCGTATTGATGCGGAAGATGCGTACTGGGATACTGTCCACGGGCTTGCCGTTCACAAGGACTTTGCCCGTGAACAGGGCAGGCGCCAGCAGCCCGAAAGGCCGTGTGGCCGGCACAATCTCGAAGCTCAGACCCAGGGGCAGATGCCAGCCCCAGCCCTCGCCGTAGACCGGCAGCATGGTCTTGACAATATGCTGGGCATAGCCTGCCTGGTAGGGTTCCCACCAGGGCTGGGTCTCGATGACAAATTCGTAGAGGCCCGGTCTGTCCAGCCCCACATTGGCGCCCCAGGCCTTCTGGTTGAGATAGCGGATTTCCTCTATGTCACCCAGGCGGTCTTCCCTGTGGGCCGGCTGGGAGGGATCGGCCAGATCCCTGTCAAAGCGGTAGATGGTGAAGAGCCTGGGCGGATCCATGGCAATGCCGTGGTTGCGGAAGGGTTCCATGCCGCCAATGAGCAGATCCACCTCCTCCTTAATGTGCTGGGGTGCAACACTTGCATAGATGCTGGCATTGACGGCATCCACCAGTTCCGGGAGCTGGTTCGGGGCGGGGCTTGTGTCCTTTTTGCCTTCGGCCTCCTTGTCACCGGTCTTTTTGTCAGCGCCCCTGTCTGTGCTCTCTTCCCTGCCGGATGTTTTGGCACTCTCCTTTTTCTTTTCGTCCTTTTCTTCCCGGGCCACGGCCTTCCTGCCCGTTTCCGTGGCCGCGGCACGCGTGGACGTGACCAGGGAGGACTCTATGCTGGGCTTGCTCGGAATGAGCAGAGTGGCCCGCTGGGCCAGGGCTGGTGTTGCCAAGACAAGCACGAGCAGCAGAGGTACGAGGATCAGAGAATGGGCGGACAGAAGGCAGGCGCACCGCAAGATTGGGCGCAGCGGACGGGACACGGGGCAGGACAAAAACGGCATGGGACAACCTCTGCAATGCCTTGAGACGGCACTGGGCAGAAAAAGGGGGACAGGTCGGGAGAGACGGATGCAGGACAGGAAGGAGAAGGCAGGCGCACGGAACGTGCTCCGGGGGAAGAAGTGGCGAGAAGGCACTGGCCCTGTTTTTGGGCCGAACAGGGAGCTTCTCGTAGGCGTATCTACAAAGCAACTAAACTTTTGCAGGAAGAAATTCAAGACCGCCACCTGGGCCGCAGGGCGGACGGATCATGTTTTGACAGATATTTGAAATAAGAATATTTTAAAAAGATTTAACTATTGATCGTTTGTCGTAGACAAGATGCAAAACTTTGAAATTAAAGACAAAAATTCCTTAACGTTTGTAAATATTGGTTTCATGCTCTGCATGGATATTCTCTTGTTGCGTTCTTTCTCTAATATTCGCTTTGCTACCGACATAAAATTATACATTATGTTGTTTAATATTGTCTTTCCTTTAAGAAAATCGCTATTATTACACTGAGTTATATCTTGATCAAATGTTACATCAAGAACCCAATACAACTTATTTTCTATGCTCAAATGACTTCTAATAACATGAAGTAATAGAGCTGCTATGTATTCTTTGTTGAAATAAAGGGATGAAAAATAATAACGGTATTCTGGTTTGGCTTTTTCCTCGCTACACTCCATCACTTTCGTGGAGCACAGCTCTGCTATGCATCCATCAGATAATCCTGGCCATTTTTCAAGAATTTCAGGGCTTAAAAGGCTCCCTGGCAGTACGCGGATGTCTCTGCGTTCAAGAGGGTCATGTCCTTTGTCATCCTCTACTTTACAGCACATAAGATCCCGATTTTTATCTGCAGTAAAGAGCTTGCGAATACTCTCTTCTGTGGTTTTCTGATTGCTTTTCAATCCCAGGCAGTAGTCGGCACCTGCATCAAGAACAGCCTGTGCAAATCCCTTCTGGGCATGCATTGCATCAGCAGTGACTATGCCTCCTCTGACATCAACACGGTTTACAAGTTTAGGTCCATATGTAATTTCATTTGTCTTTTCGTCTACCAACTCCTGGGCAACAGCCAGCTTACTTACGCAATTGTAGAAAGACATAATGAACCGCGCATTTTTACTTCCAGGATGAATCTTGGTCGCACGCACTGCCTGGCCGTCAAGAGCGTAAATAGCTTTATAAAAGGCTTCCATTGCCTCTGGCGAGTTCATCTGCTCGAGTTCGTGCAAGATGCCTTCTTCGAGCAACAGCATCGCGTTAAAAGACTTCAACAACATGTCAGTATTTGTTTTTCCGAGAAGAATATAAAAATCCCTTACTGTATCATGAGATATTTCACGGTCTGGGCAGTCAGCAAACAAGCGGCAAAGTTCATCATGGTGTGCTCTCCAAAACTCAGCTACCTGTGGTGTCGTTGACATGCCAGCGCCTGCGCACATCATGAGCACAAAGAAAGCCAGGTAGCTGGGATAGGTGATTTTATCCTGCTGGCGTGTGTCTTGAATCTCACAAAGCGGCGTCTGTGCGCTGATTTTTGCAATAGTCTTATTTTTCCGTTGTGTCCCTGGTTTTGGACCTGGTTTAGAATTCTCAACAGGGATCATATCTTTAATATCTGTGCATCCTTCAGGAAGATAACCTATTTTTTTAGAACTTAGTCCACGATAATTCTTTAAATCATAGTCATATTGGTATTCCACGCGGTACACAGATGTGGTACCATCCTTAAGTTTATGAAAGTTATATTTTGTATATACAGTAAGTTTTTGAGCACGAGGTCTGGCCATAACTCTTCCTGATTTTTTATTAATGTGTTAAAATCTGGAAAAATATATTATTTTTTTACATATTAATGTCAAGCAAAAAAAGGCTCTTCGAGGGTATTTGTGGGTAAGGGCCCCAATCCCCTCATGGGGCTTCTCTCCAAGTAGTCTTTCCATCTCTGAGGGCAGCTGCCACTGTCCGCGCCACCAAGATATCTTCCATAGAATTTATCAATAGTATTTGCCAGTGAGCTTTCTGAAGTCGAGGGAACTGTTTCTCTGTCTGCCAGGGCCAGAGGCTCCAGGGAAGAGAGAGCCCTTGGGGGTACCCACAGAAAGCCACGAAGAACCTAAAAACAGTGCCGCCTGGAAGCCATAAACAATGGAATAAAATTAATAATCCGTAAGAGTTATGGATTTAGGAACACGGAACATCTGGCTCATCATGTGAGATTTTCCTGGGCAAGACTACCAGTTGAGCTCCTCCATCATTCCCACCATACGATGATGGCTGCTTAGCTTTACCCACAAATATCCCCGAAGAGCCAAAAAAAAGAGATCCTTCATAATTTTTTGAAAAAAATTGGCTCTTCGGGGGTAGTTGTGGGCAAGGGCCCCAATTCCCTCATGAGCCTTCTCTCCAAGTAGTCTTTCCATCTCTGAGGACAGCTGCCACTGTCCACGCCACAAAGACATCTTTCAGAAAATTTATCAATAGTATTTGCTGGTTGGCGTTCTGAAGTCGAGGTGACTGTTTCTCTGTCTGCCAAGGCAGACGCTCCAGGGGAGAGCGCCCTGGAGGTACCCACAGAAAGCCACGAAGAGCCAAAAAATTATGAAGAACCTCAAAAATCAGGGGTTAAGCGTCAGCCCTGCCTGGGCCGGGCTCTTGACGGTCGTCTGGCAGGGAAGTGCAGGGAAAAATCACGCTTGCAGCGGTTTTCGTGGTATCGTGACTTTTGGGGCTATGCTGTGGCATAGTGCACGGGTGCATTGTCCCGCGGAAGCAGCAAAAAAGGCGCTCCGGCCACGCTTTCCCAGGCTCAGGAGCGCAGGAAGAGGGGCATGCGCAGATTTTTTTCGTGAAGGAGGCCGTGCATTCCTTTTGTTCTCTGCAATAGGGTGCACATATTTGATGAAATTCCTTTCTGCTGACAATCTTCTGCTGCTGGACAGGACATGGAGGGACTGGAGCACCAGGGTCCATACCATGAAGCAGAAGCGCATCCGTCTGCGCCTGTATGTCCTCTATCTGCTCATCCGCCATGGCGGGCTGCGCCTGGGCGAGGCCCTGACTCTGAACGACAAGAGGGATCTTGTGTTCTCCACGTCCACCATACGCGTGGCCAACGACCGTGACGTGCAGATACCCGAGCATGTCATGACAGAGCTGCTGAGCCTTGTGGAGGATCCGGCCGTGCAGGAACTGCAGGGGCACCTCTCCCATGTGGATCCGGGCTATGTGCGCAAGAATTTCTATCTGGTGGCCGAATCCTGCGGGCTGGATCGCACCATGGGCGGTCCTAGGGTGCTGCGTCATTCCCGGGGGGCCGAACTGATCAATCTGGGCATTCCTGTCCTCATCGTGCAGAAATACCTGGGCCTGCAGAGCCCGGCCCAGGCCGTGCAGCTCAGGGATTTTCAGGACAGCGAGGCCAGGGAGATCCTGCACTCCCATCTGCGGCGCGAGACCCTGCGCCACTCCTCGGCCCGCAATGCCTTTGCCGGCACCATCAGTGCCATCAGCGAAAGCACCACCATGGCCGAAGTGGTGCTCAGCGCGCCCTCTGGCCTTGAGGTGCGTGCCAGTATCTCCATGGAGAGCGTGCGCTCCCTGAACCTGTATGAGGGACAGACCGTGACGGCCACGGTCAAGGCGCCCTGGGTTGTGCTTGCGCCGGCAAATACACCAACAAGCAATGCCAACAACTACCAGGCCACGGTGCTCTATGTGCGGGAAGGGCCTCTGGAAGCCAGTATTCGTCTCTCCCTTGAGGACGGCACGGGCATGGCAGCGCTTATGGGCAGGGACGGCGTGCAGCGCCTGGGCCTTGCCGCAGGCTTGCAGTGCACGGTGAGCTTTTCCTCCATGTCGGTGGTGCTCACGCCCAATTAGGCCCATGGGTACCGGTCTTCCCCTTTTGCTGTTTCCCTGGCCTTCCTGTGTGTCCCGTGCAGGCCGGGCTCAAAAAAGCGCAAAAAAGTGCACCCCAGAGCGTCTAGAGGTGCACAGTGCAAATCAGGGGAAATTAGGGAAAAAACGATGTGATGCGAATCAGGCCCACTTCACTGGTTCCAACCTGCGCAGGCCGTGCACGCTGTCGAGGTGCATGAGCACGGGGCAGGCCAGCACCTGGGCCAGGCTCTGCAGCTTTTCGCGTACAAGGTTTCTGCGGACAAGTTCGTCCAGTACAAGACAGTCGCGCAGGCGTTCCTCTGCGGGCAGGCAGAAGACGGCCGGTCCCTGCTGGCAGAGCAGGGCGCCCCTGGTGCAGCCAAGAACATGGGCAAAGCGGCTGACCACCAGGGCTTCACCCAGTGTGCCGGCGCTGATGCGCTCCTGCACGGGATCCTGGGGCAGCAGGGCTTGTGTCATGTCGAGCTGCAGGCGGTCATCGCGTTCGTCCAGGCAGGAGCGGGCCACATCCAGGGACAGGGGGGCCTCTTCCTTGAGGCCTGTGACTGCAAGGTGCACGGAACCGTTCCTGGCTACGCTGATGTGCAGGCAGGTGGGCTCGGCCGGGCGCTCCGGCACAAGGTCATTGGGCACAAAGCCCCAGGGAAGGAGAATGTCCTGCCCCCAGAGTTCGGCTGCTCCGGGCAGGGGGGCGTCCATGGTGCTTATGCAGGCACAGATCTGCTCAAGAGCCTGTGTGTCAATGGCGTGCGCCCTGGCCAGGCGTGCCAGGCGCTGCAGGTGTTCCCTGAGGAGCAGGGCCTTGTCGCCCTCCATTCTGGTGGCAGTCGCAAGACAGATGTCCGCAGAATCCGCGGGAACTGCGGGATCGGCAGGCTGGCAGAGTTCCTGTAGCGTGGCCTCGCGATCGGACGTTGCATAGAGCGCGTAGCGATTGTCGGTCTTCCTTTTGTAGAGGACGCGGTCGGCCGCACAGATCTGCATGCCCTTGGAGGAGAAGACAAAGAGCACCATTTCCGAGGCACCAAGGGCCTCTGCAAGCAGTTCCTCCATGCTCCGTTCCCTGTCGTCCGCAATCTCTTCGCAGGCCGTGGCAGCGGTGCAGACCAGATCCTCGAAGGCGTCTTCGTAGTGGGCGGCACAGGCAGCGTGGGCTCCCAGGCCATGAAAGATGGTCCTGCTCCCGCAATGGGTGGCAAGCTCGACGGGCTGATCCTGGACCGGGGAGCACAGGGACGGGCAGAAGCGCTGGCGGGCAGAGCGGGCGCACACCTCGTCTTCGGCCGTGCAGGCTGCCCTTGTGCGGTAGAGGAAGACCTTGATGAGGGCCGCAGGTCTGGAACCCGCCTCGGTCAGCGTCTGTCCGGGGTGCTCTGCCATGGGATCGGGCAGGTTTGGCGCAGCCCCTGCAAGCAGGGCCTCCCTGCGCACATAGCCAGCAAGATAGCCGGAATGACGCAGTTTTTCCATCTGCTGAAAGGCATTGGGAATCTGTTCCGAAAAATAGGCCTCTATGGAATACAGGGTCTTGGCATAGCTGTACTGATTGAATACAAAACTGCTCACAATGTGCTCCAGAGAATATCCAGATGGGAAAAGCCGGGCTGGCAGACCTGGTCTGCCTGTCCGCGCGGGGCCTGCGCCTCGACTGGCACAAGATCCGGGAAGACCCGGGCAAGAGCCCGCACGGCCTCTGCCTGGACGGAGGGGGTGACGCCCGAGTCCCTTTCAAGGCCGCGCAGGCCACAGGCACAGACAAGATTCAGGCCCAGGCTCTGGCAGAAATACTTGAGTGCCAGGTGGGAGCCCGTAAAAAGCTGCGCGCCCCTGGGGCGTCCGGCCACAAAGAAGGTCAGCATGCGGGGTGCCGGATGGGACAGCTTCTGTGGGTGCTCGAAAAAGCGCTGGCTGCGGTCCACCAGGGCCTTGGCCTGGGCCGGCAGCCCGTAGAAGTAGACGGGCGAGACCCAGACAACGGCCTTTGCAGCGCGCAGGGCCGCAAAGACGGCCTCGCAGGCGTCCTCTTTCGCCAGCACGCAGGAAAAGGGCGCCCTGCGGCAGCGGCCGCAGTGGGTGCAGCCTTCCATGTGCAGGGAAGAGAGGTCCAGGATGCGGCCCCTGCAGGAAGGCACAAGGCTTTCTGCTAGCGTCCGTGTCAGGGCACTGGTCGTGCCCCGGGCATGGGGCGAGGCCTGTACAAGAAGGATCTCTTGTACGCCCTCATCAGCCTGCCCGGCCTTGTGACCTTCAGGGGCCTCGTCAATGGCTTGTTCCATGGCTTGCTGCGGCCTAGCCTGCAAAGTCCCCGATAAAGGGATTGTGCTGCTTTTCATCGCCTATGGACGTTTCCGGGCCGTGACCGGGGTAGACCACGGTTTCCTCGGGCAGGGCAAAGAGGGTGTTGCGCACACTCTTCAAAAGCGTTGCGTGATCGCCCATGGGAAAATCCGTTCTGCCGATGGAGCGGTAGAAGAGGGCATCGCCCGTGAAGACGCAGCCCTCGGCGGCAAAATAGTAGGAAACACTGCCAGGGGTGTGGCCTGGCGTGTCCAGAATGGTGATGGCAAAGGGCCCAATGACCATCTCGTGCCCGGACAGCGGGCTTTCGCTGAAGTCCGGCACCAGGGGCATGCCCCAGATGCCGCCGCGCGAGGCCGTGGTGCGGGCAATGGCCTCTTCTCCGGCCGGCACGTAGGCCGGAGCCTGGGTGGCCTTTTGCAGGGCATTCACGCCGTAGAGGTGGTCGAAGTGCCGGTGGGTGACGAGGATGGCCCTGAGGGAGAGGCTGTTTGTCTGCAGAAAGTCCAGCATGGGGGCCGGATCGCCGCCCACGTCAATGGCCAGGGCGTCGGTGCCGTTGTCCACAAGATAGCTGTTGGTGCCAAGGGGCCCCAGGGCAAAGGAAGAGATGCGCATTGCGGATACCTTGATGCAGGGAGGGTTCGCGGGTGTAGGCCTTTGTGCGTAAGGCACAAAAAAGGAAAAACGCAGAGGCACTTTTTCCCGAGACGGGAAGAAGACCTCTGCGCGACATCCTAAGAGAAAGGAGTGCTAGACGTCAAAGAGCATTTCCAGGTCTTCCCTGGTCAGGGACTTCCAGGTTTCCTGGCCAGGGATGATGGAGGCAGCCACATTACGCTTGGATTCCTGGAGCTTCAGGATCTTTTCCTCCACCGTATTCTGGCAGATGAGCTTGTAGGAGAAGACCTGGCGCTGCTGGCCGATGCGGTGCGTCCTGTCCGTGGCCTGGCTTTCCACAGCCGGGTTCCACCAGGGATCGTAGTGGATGACGTAGTCGGCCGAGGTCAGGTTGAGGCCCGTGCCGCCGGCCTTGAGGGAGATGAGGAAGATGGGGATGTTGGGCGAGTTGTTGAAGCGGTCCACCTGCTCGAAGCGGTCCTTGCTGGCACCGTCGAGATAGCAGAAGGGCACTTCGCTGAAGCTCAGCCACTGGCGGATGATCTGCAGCATCTGCACAAACTGCGAGAACACAAGGACCTTGTGGCCACCTTCCACGATTTCCAGGACCATGTCCTTGAAGGCCTCGAACTTGCCGGAAGGCAGGTTGTTGGAGAAGCCGGGCATGTCGATCTTGAGCAGTCGCGGATGGCAGCAGATCTGGCGCAGCTTGAGCAGGGCATCGAGAATGGACATCTGGCTCTTGGCCATGCCCTTCTGATCCACGTCCGCAAGTACCTGATCGCGCAACTTGTGGGCCACGGCGGCGTAGAGTTCCGCCTGGGCCTCTTCCAGGGCACAGCAGGTGACGCTCTCCACCTTGGGCGGCAGATCCTTGGCCACTTCCGTCTTGGTACGGCGCAGGATGAAGGGACGCATGCGGGTGCGCAGGTATTCCAGAGTTTCCGTGTCGCCGTCCTTGATGGGTCGCACGATGCCGCGCTGGAAGGCATGCTGGCTGCCGAGGAAGCCGGGCATGAGGAACTCGAACAGGGACCACAGCTCGAAGAGGTTGTTCTCTATGGGCGTGCCCGACAGGCACAGGCGCATGCGGGCATTGAGCCTGCGCACGGAGCGGGCCGTGATTGTGTTGGGGTTCTTGATATTCTGGGCTTCGTCCAGAATGACGGTGTTGAAGTCGAACTTCTGGATTTCCTCCAGGTCGCGGCGCAGCAGGGCATAGGTGGTAATGACCAGATCCGAGTCCCCTATCTGGCGGAACATGTTTTCCCTGTGGGTGCCG
>CALVHF010000024.1 GCA_944327295.1 uncultured Desulfovibrio sp.
GCGCCCTCTTCGGCATTGATCTCGAGACCGGAGACGGCGGAGGGGACATCCTTGCTGCGGCCCTGGGCAGCCCTGTCCAGGAGAAATCGGCACAGGAGACAGCGCCTGCCCAAGAGACCTTTAAAAAAGCGGCCGGCAAGAGCACGTCTTCGGGCAAAACAGGGTCATCAGGAGCTTCCGTCTCGAAATCGACCCTGCAAAAGGCCAAGGCAGAGGCACGAGCGCAGAGCAGTGCCAGAGCAGCTGCGGGCAAAAAGGCTGCCGTACAGGCCAAGGCTGCCGGCACTTCGGCCAAATCGGCCCAGTCTGCGGGCGTTTCCAAGGCTGCCGCAGCCGTTGGCCCCTTTGATCCGAACCATCCAACAGCAGAGGGCATACGTGCCCTCTACGAACTCTCGGGCCTGACTCCGCAGGAACTCTGCCGGAAGATGGATGTCAGCATTACCGCTCTCAATATCTGGCTTGCCAAGAAGGGACCGCTCAATCTCATGGCCAAGAGCGTGCGCAAGATTGAGGCCTACCAGAAGAAGCTGCTCAAACAGAAAAAGTAGAGGCTTTTGCCCAAAAAACGCAGACAGGGAAGGAGAAGAGGCATAATGCCTCACGCTCCTTCCCTGTTGTGCCTCTGAATGGAGTGCCAGCACGGGAGCACTCTGCCGAAGCCGAAAAACGCCCAACCAGCTCAGCCACAGACGCCCGAGCAGAATCCAGACCAGGAACGCCTGGAACAGAATGCTCTGGAACCAGGCAAGTCAGTGACATTGTCGGAAACCTCCTCAGCACAAGGCTCGGGGGATCAGCCTCAGCCCGTCCAGCCACAGACGAGCAAGCAGGTTCCGGAACAGGTAGGCCCGGCACAGAGTACTCCGGAAGAAAACCTGACGGAGATCAGCCAGGAGGCCTCTTCGACACAAGACCTGGATCAAAATCCTCAGTCAGCCCAGCCACAGACGAGCGAACAGAATCCAGGGCAGGATCATCCGACAGCTCGCTAGTGTCTAATTTTAAAATTATGTCATGATATCTAAATAATGAAATCCAATAATTTCAACTAGATATAAGTTGTCAGATTTATCGATTTAGACACTAGCTTCTCAGGGACAGTCTGTCCCTGCTGATGCGTCTGGAAAACCCGACAGCTCTTTGTCCTGCTCAGAAAAAGGGATGAGCAAGCAGGATGCATATGATCTTGACAGAAACTTCAAGCACCTAGAAGAACTCAGATAATTCGGGACAGAACTTCTTCTCCATCGGGATTTTCCCAGAACAGCCAAAGATGCATAAAGCGGATAAAGCCCCCAAAAAGGACTTTATCCGCTTTTTATTGATATACGCCCAGGCGCACTGTTCCAGGTTGTGTACCCAGAGCAGCTCCAGAACCGGGTCTAGAAGGAACGCTCGTTGCGGCTGGCTGCCACAAGTTCGGCCACCTCGGACGGCGTGGCTTCCACGCCGTCCCTGTAGGCAGAAATGGTGCCGTCGCTGTTCAGTACAAACTCGTAGCCATGAGTGCTCAGATAGGACGCCAGGGCATCGGCTTCGTCGTCCTTGCCAAGGGTGGCAGTGTCAGTTCCAAGAAAATCGGCCAACTGCTGCTTGCTGAAGGGTTCCATAGCATATCTCCTCATCGCAAAGGGGGATGAGCCCCCTCGCAAAAAGACATAAGGGACCATGCCGGAGGCAGAACGCGGCCTCAGGGCTGATCTCGAGCATGATTTCTTGAAAAACAAGATAAGCACCTCTCCCCGGCAGGCAAGGGGCTGTGCGCAGGGCAAAAAGGCTTTTCTGACAGCTGACTGCAGGGCACAAGAGGCAGCCGCCAGCTGAACCGGACCTGCTACCTTGCCCGCTGCGGCCAGATCTTCCGGATAAGAAAGCTGAAGAAGCGCACTACAAAGCCCGTGAACACGGCAGACATGACCGTGCCCTCGCGTATGCCCACAATCTGCCCAAGCCCGGCAAAGCCGATGATCATGGCAATGCAGACCATGGACACATCGCAGAGGACCTTGATGGTGCCGAAATTGCGCCTCGTCTTGTAGGCAATGGCCATGACAATGCCTTCACCGGGCAGCACGATGACGTGGCTTGCCACCTCTATGAGAATGCCAATGGCCATGATCACGATGCCTGCGCACAGAAAGAGCATGCGCTCGGCATAGGGCAGCGCCGTAATGAAGGAGGTGCAGTGCATCCAGAAGTCGATGCACATGCCGAAAAAGAGGACGGGCGGCAGCTGCAGGGCATGGATGAGGCGAAACTCCCGGCCCAGAACGACTTTCTGCAAAAGCACAAAGCAGGCATTGATGCCGCCTGTATAGACGCCGATGGTCAGGGGAACAAGGGTATTCACGGCATAGGGAATGCTCGTGATGGGCGTTGTGCCCAGGTCGGCATTGGTGATGGTGGCAATGCCGCAGGCCATGATGAACATGCCAAGGCAGAAGGCCAGGCAGCGCAGGACAAAGTTGAGCTTCTGCTTCCCGCTTTTGGGGGCTTTTGCCATTTTCGCGGATTTCGCAGCCTGTGTGGATTGTTCGGAGTTTGCAGATGGAATAGATTTTGTGGAATTCATGGATGCACTTTCCTGAAAGAGAGAGGAGAAACGGGACAATGGTCCAGGAAGGGACCGGGATGTGCGCTTGTCACCGTATCCTGTCAGGAAAAGGCATCCGACATTGCAGCAAAGTCCACGAGCGTGACAAGGCTGTGCCCTTCATGTTCAAGCCGCGCAGCCTCGGCACGGCATTCGGGTGCAAAGCCCTGGCCTGAAAAAAGGAGGAGACGTCGGCATTTCACAGGCAGAAGACTCGCCCTGTGCTGCAGGGTTGCAAGGTCCGAAACCTGAGCCTGCCGCTCCCACAGACAGGCCCCGACGCTCACCGCTCCTGCCGTGTCTTCTGCCACAAGGTCCACAAAGATGCGTTCCTTCGTCTGCTCATCCCTGCCCCACCAGGGGCCGACAGTGCAGCCTCCATCGAAAAGGGGACCTGTCTGCAGCCACTGCCGGCAGATGTCGGCAAAGATACGCTGCATGTAGATGGGCCCGTCCTGTACGATGCGGGTCCAGACCTCTTCGGTCCTGCCCGCGGAGAGCAGGGAAATGTTCTGCGGGATGTAGCGGTACCAGAAGCGAAAGAGCGGGTACCTGATGCGGTAGATGGTCTTGCGGCGGTTTGAAGGCTCGCCAAAGGGCAGCTCCCTGGCCACAAAGTCCAGGGTCATGAGCCTGTTCAGATAGAGGGTGCAGGCACTGGTGTCGAGGCCTGCCCCTGCCGCTATGTCCGAGAGCCTGCGTGCCCCTGTGGCCATGGCCGAGAGCACGGCATTGTACATGGCTGCCTCGCGGATTTCCTGCTGCAGAAGATGCTCAGGCTCCTCGAAGAGCGGGGATCCGGGCATGAGCACATGCTGCTGCACGTTTTCCTTCAGGGTCAGCCCCGGGCTCAACCAGGAGAGGTACTGCGGCGTACCGCCGATGATGCCGTAGATGCGGGCCGCATCCTGAAGGGAATAGCTGTGGAAGTGGCGGTGCAGGGTCAGAAAGTCCAGGGGATTGAGCTTGAGCACCCTGGCTTCAAGGTCTGCCAGGGCGCCGTCTTGTGCTGTCTGCGCTTCCATGAAGGAAAGCGAGGATCCGCAGATGAGCAACATGAGCCTCGCCCTGGTCCGATACTTTGCCACAAGGCGCGTCAGCAGACGGCTGATGTCCGGAACTGTTCTGGCAAGAAAGGGGTACTCGTCAAAGACGAGCACAAAGTGCTCCTCGCCCCCCCTTTGAAAGAGTGCTTCCAGGGTGCGGGCACAGTCCGCGAGCTCCCCTGTCTCTTCTTCCGTGAAAAGACCAGAGAGCACCATGGCATGGTGGAGGTTGTGCAGATTCTGGGCAAGACTTGATTCGAGGGCCGTGAAGAAGACGGCCTTCTTGTGCCCGAGAAACTCGCGCACAAGGGCTGTCTTGCCCACCCTGCGGCCTCCGTAGAGGACAAGAGGCGTGATGCCCTCCTCCTGCCATGCGGCCTCGAGGATCTTCAGTTCTTCTGTGCGGCCAATGAGCATGCCTGCCTCCCGAAACAAACGTTTGTCGCATTTTACTCAATCGTGATTTAGTAAAGTATAGTCCAGCAAAGATTCGTGTCAAGGAAGGCTCAAAGGCGCCTTTTCAGCGCAGACCGTACTGCCTGAGCTTGCGGTACAGGGTGGGCCGGCTGATGCCGAGTACCGCGGCCACGCGGCTCAGATTGGAGCCAAACTGCTCCATGACCCTGGCAATGTGTGTCCGTTCAAGATGCTCCAGGCTCGCAAAGTCCTGTTCTTCCTCCCTTGCGCCCTTCGGGTTCACAAGGTCGGGGATGCCGAAATGGCTGGGCAGCAGGGGACTGCCCTCGGAAAAGTGCACGGCTCGCTCCACGGAGTTTTCCAGCTGACGGATGTTGCCTGGCCAGGGATAGCGCAGCAGGGCATTCATGGTCTCTTCGGGCACGGGCCAGATGCTGCGGCCAAGCTGGCGCTCGTAGCGGCGCACAAAGTATTCGGCGAGTTGCAGAACGTCCTGTCCCCGGTCGCGCAGGGGCGGCACGACAATGGTCAGGGTGCTGATGCGGTAGTAGAGATCAGCCCTGAACCTGTGCTGCTCCATGTCCGTGCGCAGATTCCTGTTGGTGGCGGCTATGATGCGAAAGTCCACGGGTATGGTGCGCAAGCCGCCCACACGCTGTATTTCCCCGGACTGCAGGACTCGCAGCAGCTTCACCTGCATGTCCAGGGGCATGTCGCCAATTTCGTCCAGGAACAGGGTGCCCGTGTCGGCCAGTTCTATCTTGCCGGGCCGACCGCCCTTCTGGGCACCGGTGAAGGAGCCTTCCTCGTAGCCAAAGAGCTCGCTTTCCAGCAGTTCCTTGGGAATGGCACCGCAGTTGATGACCACGAAGGGCCGCGTGCTGCGGCTGCCGGCATTGTGAATGGACTGGGCAAAGAGTTCCTTGCCCGTGCCGGTCTCTCCGTACAGCAGCACCGGAGCCGCACTTCCGGCTGCAATGCGGGCCAGGCGCAGGGCCTCCTGCAGGTTCCTGCTTGTCCCGAGAATGGAGGCAAAGGTGAAATGGGCCTGGGCGCCCACCATCTGCACGGCCATGCGCATCATCTTCTTGCGCTCCATGAGGGTGATGAGCCCGCCCACAAGTTCCCTGTCGTCCAGATGGATGGACGCAAAGGACATGTAGCAGGAGGTGCCGCTGCGTCGCACGAGCACCTCGCGATCGCTGTCCTCCCGACCTGTGTCCAGACAGGCAGCCAGATCGCTCTTGTCCAGAAACTCCTCAAGCCGTCTGCCCTGACACTCCACGGGCAGCCTGAGCAGGCGCCTGGCGCTGCTGTTGGCCTCGACAATGGTGCCCTGCCTGTCCACGGTCACAATCCCTCTGGGATCAGATTCCACCAGGGCCCGCAGGTACTGGTTCTTGATCTGCACATCCCTGAAGCGCTCCTGCTCGCGCAGCTGCGAGGTCACGGTCTCTGCAGCCTGGCGCACCAGCCCAAGGGTGTGGATATGCATCTTGTCCGAGGGGCCGCTCAAAGACACCACCCCCAGAATCCTGGACCCGTCCGGGGAGAAGATGGGCGCACCGGCATTGCTGATGGAGCGGACCTTGGTGCCGTACATGTACTCGCCGGGGATGAAGACAGGACGCCTGGCTGCCAGGGCAAGGCCTATGGCACAGGTGCCAAGGTCGCGCTCTGTCCAGCGATAGCCAGGCACGCAGCGCCGCCTTTTGAAATGCTCCGTGAGCGCCTCGTCCCCCACAATGTAGAGCACATAGCCTTCGCCTTCGGTAAAAGCCATGCAAAAGCCCGTGCCACGCAGAAGACGGTACAGGGAATCGAGCTGGGCCCTGGCACTCTCGTAAAACTGGCGCTGACTGCCGATGCGCTCCTGCAGGGCTTTCTCCGTGAGCCGGCTTGTCTCCGGCGCTCCATCGAGGTCGGGATCCACTCCGAAGCTGCGGGAGCGCTCCCAGGACTCGCGGATCAGAGCTTCCATGTCGGCAAAATCCCGAGACAGGGGGGCATGCTTTTCCTTTACTTCCACAAAGCTGTCACAAATCATTACATCAGGCCCTCCCATTGTTACAAAACGTTACATATCCTGCAAACAAGTGTAACTTTGGTATAACTTCGTTGCGATTTCCACTCCTTTGTGTGTTCATTGCTGCTGTATGTAACAGAACGTTACAAGCAGACGGAGTAGGCTCTGCATCGCATTATGGTAAGTATTTGAAATTACGTTGCCAGTAAAATGCATTTTGCTGGCATGATTCGTGCTTTATGAATTCATGTTGCTTCCATGCAGGAATAACAGACTGCATTTGCACGCCTTGTATCAGTATATATATGCAAAAAGCAGACCATTGCACAAGTCTTACCCCTGCACAAAAGGAGAAGAACATGACAATTCAACGCTACGGAACGCCCACAAAGCCTGGTGCCCTTCCCTTTTCCAAGGCAGCCGGAGCGGACGGCTGGCTCTTCGTCAGTGGCCAGGTCCCCCGCGACGCCGATGGTGAAATCGTCACGGGCTCCATTACCGTTCAGGCCACAGTGGCGCTGACCAACCTGAAAAACGTGCTGGCCTCTGCCGGCTACGGCCTTGAGGATGTGGTCCGCGTGAACGTCTTCCTGGACGATCCCAGGGACTTTGCCGGGTTCAACAAGGTCTATGCCCGCTTCTTTTCTGCCGATCACGCGCCTGCCCGGGTCTGCGTGCAGGCGGCCATGATGAGCGATCTGCGCGTGGAAGTGGACTGCATTGCCTACAAGAGCAGGGATGGAGAGGCCGGGTAGCAGACCGTCCCAGAGCGTTCCGCCCCACCCTTCCCGGGAGTCCTCTCAAGAGCGCTCCGTATCAAGCTCTCTCCCCGGAACCCTACCTTTCCGCGTGGTCCTCTTTCCCGTCGGGCTTCCCCTTGAAAGTCCCCCTCCCTGTTCCCTCTTTTCTTCTACCGTTCCCTTCTTCTCTCCAATTGCCGGGGCAGGAGCCCTGCCAAAAACCATCCAGCCCCTTCAAAGCCAAAGGGCAAGGGGCAGGGGCTCTTCCCCCGGCAAGACTCAGGAGAAACGCATGCACAACACAGAAACAGACATCCTCATCATAGGCGGCGGCGTGACGGGCTGTGCCCTGGCGTATGGCCTGAGCCGGAAGAATCACAAGATTGTCGTCCTGGATGCGCCAAGCCCCACCAACATGGCCTCCCGCACCAATGTCGGGCTCATCTGGTGTCAGTCCAAGTTCCTCCATCTGCCCAATTACGCCAAATGGGGCTTCATCTCCTCCAACCTCTACCCCGAACTCACCAGGGAACTGGAAGACCTCACTGGCGAACACATTGACGTGAACTATACAGGCGGCCTCATCCCCACCCTGAGTGGCGAGGACTATGACAATCGCGGCGCCTATATCGACAAGCTGCGAGAGGCCCTTGGCGAGTATCCGGGCTGCATGATCGACCGCACGGAACTGGAAAAAAAACTTCCCGGCATTGCCTGGGGTCCTGAAGTCTGCGGCGCTGCCTGGTGCGAGGCCGACGGCCTCATTGACCCCCTGGGTCTGCTGAAGGTGCTGCGCCTCAGCCTGCCCAAGGTCGACGTGACCTACAGGCAGACTCTGGCCTATGACGTGCAGCCTCAGAACGACGGCGGCTACCGCGTCACCACAAAGGACGGCATCTACACGGCGCCTCGTGTGGTGCTGGCCGCAGGCTTGGCCAACCGCCGACTCGTGCAGTTTGCCCTGCCCACCCTGCCCGTCTTCCCGGACAAGGGCCAGGTGCTGCTGGTCGAGCGCATGCCCTTTGTCATGCCCATACCGGTGCTGGGCTGCACCCAGACCTTTGCCGGAACGACCATCATCGGCTTCAAGCACGAGCGGGCCGGACACCACATCGAAGTCGATCCTGCCTCCGTGGCCACGGAAGGCACCTGGGCCATGCGCGTGTGGCCAGAGCTGGGCGCAAAGCGCCTCATCCGCGCCTGGGCCGCCCTGCGCGTCATGCCCGAGGACAACATGGCCATCTACAGCCGCTTGCCGGGGCATCCCAACGTCACCCTGTTCAATACTCACAGTGCCGTGACCATGGCAGCCGCCCATGTGCGCCTGCTCCCGGACTTTATCCTTGGCAGGGAGTTGCCCGAGGTGGCCCGAGGCATGACTCTGGAGCGCTTCGGCATTGCCTGCTGATGCAGGGACACGCCCGAACACAAAAACGAGTACAAGAGCACGATTTTTTGCAAAAGAGCCTTTTCTCACAAGGAAGCATCAATGCAAGACAGATCAACGCAAAAAGAGAACAGCCTGAAGGCACAGGCTCCTGCCCCAAGGCAGACTGTGCACATTACCTTCGAGGATCGGAAGCTTGAGGTCCCTGCAGGCATCAGCGTGGCTGCAGCGGTCCTTGGCCACGCCCATGCCGGACATACCTGCACCAATGCCGTGGACGCAAGCAAGAGGGCACCCTACTGCCTCATGGGCGTCTGCTTCGAGTGCCTCATGGAGATCAACGGCGTGGCCAATGTGCAGTCCTGCCTTGTCCCTGTGGAAGACGGCATGGTCGTGCGCCGTCAGGACCATGCCAGGGTCGTCGACGAGTGAGGTGCGTCTCATGAACAAGAACATGGATCTCGCGATTATCGGCGCAGGACCCGCTGGTCTGGCCTGCGCCCTTGCCGCGCGTCGCTGCGGCCTTGATGTGGCCCTTCTGGACGAACAAGCCCAGCCTGGAGGCCAGCTCTTCCGCAATATCCAGAGCCCCCTGGCTCAGGCACTGCATGATGCAAGGGAACGCGACACAGGCCTTGACCTTGTGCACCGATTTGATGAATGCGGCGCCCTCCACCTGCCAGGCTCTACGGTCTGGGGCATGGACAACCACAACGTCTTCTACACAAGGGACAACGAAGCCCAAAAGATCACGGCCAGCTACATCGTCGTGGCCCCCGGCGGTATGGAACGCCCCGTGCCCTTCCCGGGCTGGACCCTGCCAGGCGTGCTCACCGCAGGCGGCGCAGACATTGTGCTCAAGTCCAGCGGCACATTCTCCGAGAACAGAGAGCCCGTGGTACTCGCAGGCAACGGTCCCCTGCTGCTCTCCGTGGCCAACCACCTGCTGGATGCCGGCATCCCCATTGCCGCCTGGCTGGATACGGGCAACTGGTGCGAGCGCCTGCTCTCCGCAGCCTTCATACCGGCAAGCGTGCTGGATCTGCCCTACCTTGCCAAGGGTCTGAAACTGTTCTGGCGCCTTGTGCGGGCCAGTGTGCGCATCGTGCGCTCGGTGACCGACATCCGCGCCGAGGGCGGCGATCACCTAGAAAAGGTGCGCTACACGGCTGGCGGCACGGAGCACGAGCTTGCTACCTCCACCCTCATCCGCCACGAGGGCATCATTCCCCGCACCCACATTGCCAATTCCCTGGGCGCACGCCTGGTCTGGGACAAGACGCAGCGCTACTGGCATCCCGAATGCACGGAAAACGGCCAGAGCAGCCTTGAGCACATCTTCTTCGTGGGCGACGGCGCCTATGTGCACGGCGGTGATGCGAGCATCCTCAAGGGCGAGCTGGCAGGCATTGAAGTGGCCAGGCTCCTCAAGGTGCTTGGCAGCGAGGAAGCAGCCTTCCGCTCGGCCAGGGCACGCAAGAAGCTGCGCATCATCAAGATGGCCCGGGCCTTCCTGCAGCACACCTTTGCGCCCAGGGCCGACCTTTTTGCCGTGCCCGACGACACCATGATCTGCCGATGCGAATGCGTGCGGGCCGCGGACATCCGCAAGGCCGTTAAAGAAGGCTTTCTTGACGTTAATGAGGTCAAGCGCGTGACCCGCTGCGGCATGGGCCAGTGCCAGGGCCGCATGTGCGGCCAGGCCCTGGCAGAGCTTGTGGCCCAGGCCCAAAGCCTCAGCCCTGAAGCCGTAGGAACTCTGCACGTCCGCCAGCCCTTCAGGCCGGTCACCCTGGAACACTACTGTTCCCTGCATGCACCCAAATAGCCCCGATTTCCAACACATCAAGCAGATGTTTTTGGCGCTGATTTCCCCCTCAGTTCCTTTCTTCCCGACAAGCGAGGAAATCCCATGACCATACACTGGATAGATTACGCCATCATCATTCTCTACTTCTTCATCGTGGTCTACATCGGCTACTGGGCCATGAACAAGGTGAAAAACTTCGACGACTACGCCGTTGCCGGACGCGGCCTGCCCATGTCCATCTTCTTTGCCGCCATTGCCGCCACCCTATGCGGCGGCGGGGCAACCATAGGCCGCATCTCTTACATGCACACCACGGGCATCGTGGTCTTTGCAGGCCTCATAGGCGTTGTCATCAACCAGATCTTTTCCGGCCTCTACATTGCCGGACGCGTCCACAACATCAAAAACGTGTACAGCATAGGCGACCTCTTCGGCCTCTACTACGGCCGCAACGGACGCCTCATGTCCAGCATCGTGGCCTTCTTCTTCTGCCTGGGCCTCTATGGTGTGCAGATACTGGCCATGGGCGCCATCTTGCAGACAGCCACGGGCATTGATCTCATTCCGGCAGCCCTGATCTCCTCCATCATCACCCTGGCCTACACCTGGTCCGGCGGCATGCTGGCCGTCACCATGACCGATGCCGTGCAGTATGTGATTATCATCGTGGGCGTGAGCCTGTGCGGCTACCTGGCCATAGACAACCTAGGCGGCTTTGATGCGATGATGGCCACCCTCAATGCCATGCCCCAGTACACGACCAACCTGCAGATCTTTGCCGACTGGGGGCCTGTCCAGTTTGCCGGTCTCTTCCTGAGCTTCCTGCTCGGCGAGTTCTGCGCCCCCTACTTCATCCAGCGCTATGCCTCCACCAAGTCCGCCAAGGACAGCAAGGCCGGCGTGCTCATCTTCTCCGTGCACTGGATCTTCTTCCTGGCCACCACGGCCGGCATAGGTCTGGCCTCCATGGCCCTGCAGCCCGATGTCAAGCCTGATCTGGCCTTCACCAACCTCATCCGCGACGTGCTGCCCGTAGGCGTTACGGGCCTTGTCATGGCAGCCCTGCTTGCTGCGGTCATGTCCTCTGGCGCAGCCTTCATCAACACGGCCTGCATCATCTACACCCGCGACATCTACAACAAGTTCATCAACAAGGATGCCAACCAGGCCCAGATGCTGCGTCAGTCGCGCATGTCCACCCTCATCATCGGCGGTGTCTCCATTCTTGTGGCCATCATCTTCCAGGACGTCTTCGGGCTCATGATCTACATTTTCAAGCTCTGGCCATCGGCCATCATCCCGCCACTCATGGCAGGCCTGCTCTGGGGCAGGATTTCCCCGTATGCCGGCGCTCCGGCCGTGGTCATCGGTGTTCTGAGCTGTTTTGTCTGGGGCGACAAGATCCTTGGTGAGCCCTTCGGCATTCCTGCCAATCTTGTCGGCATTGGCCTCAACTGCCTCACTCTCTTCGTCCTCCACCAGATGACCAAGAACCGCACCGCCACCGGCAACTACACCCCCGAACAACTGTAGTGCACACGCAACCACAAGGGAGTTCCACATGGCCCTCGCATTCACCAAGTACCTTATCTACCTCTCCTTCATTCTCAACATTGCCTGTGGTATCTGGGTGTTCTTCGGCATCCTGAATTGGATTGGCGAGCTGAGAAAAAACTGATCACGCACAGGCGACGAACAGGGAGAGGATGCGTCTTCTCCCTGTTCCCCAGGCACTGCCCTGACACCTCCCAGCAAAAGGAGCTCCATCATGGACAGCCCCCGAACAACCGGCCGCATCCTGCGTGGCGGCACCCTCTACTATGACATGCCCATTGGCATACTCTGTCTGGAATCCCTCTTTCCCAAGCCACGTGGCCACATGCGCAATCCCCTGACCTACGGCTTTCCCACCGTGACCCGTGTCCTCAGGGGCATAGACATCCCAAAGCTCCTCTTCGGGCCACCGGACGACTTGCTTGCCCCCTTCCTTGCTGCGGCCAGGGAACTTGAGGCTGACGGCGTGCAGGCCATTACCGGTAGCTGCGGCTTCATGGCCCTCTTCCAGGAAGCACTGGCCTCCAGCCTGCGGGTACCGGTCTTCATGTCAAGCCTTGTGCAACTGCCCATGGTCCGCCTCATCCATGGGCCAAAGGCCCGCATAGGCATCCTCACGGCCTCGGCCAGGGCCCTCACGCCCAGGCACTTTGCCGCCTGCGCCACGGACAGGGACGCCATCCATGTGCGCGGCATGGAAGGCAGTGTGGAGTTCTGGGAAACCATCATCGAGGGACGGCGCAATGACTTCGACCTGGATAGGCTGGAAGAGGAGATTGTGGGTACGGCCAGGGACTTTGCCAAGACCGACAACCTTGATGCCCTGGTCCTCGAGTGCACGGATCTTTCGGCCTTCTCGGCCTCCATACAGGCAGCCATCGACCTGCCGGTCTATGACATCAATTCCCTTGTCGAATACGTGCACTATGCCGTTGTCCGCAGGCGCTACTAAGCCTGCCTCTTCGGGACAGCACAAGAAGACACGCAAAAAAGAGGAACACGGGAACAGGACCTTTTGACTGGGCAGAGTCTGTCCGTCATAAGGCGTGTTCCCGTGTCCCTTTTCTTCTTTTTTCTGGGGGGTGCCTCAAGCCACGCACAGGCCTCGGGCTGATCAGAGCGCCGCTTTTCCCGAGGCCTCGTCCCTGTCCACTTGTCCAGAGGCTACGCCTGAACGTGCACCTCTTCGGCTGGCTCTCCTTTAGCGAGTGTCTGCTGCAGGGCTGTGGCAAGATACGGCACAATTGCTGCCACCTGCGTGGCAGGTGTGGGATGCGCAAGAGCTCCTGCCCTGCGGGCCGCACGTGCGGCGGCACGACAGGCTCTTTGCATGGGCAGGCCGCTGTGAAGGAGAGCCGTGACAAGCCCTGCCACAATGTCCCCTGTGCCTCCTATGGCCTCAAGGGCCGGGACCATGGGCTCGGACACCCGGGCCACAATCTGCCCCTCGCTGACAAGGACGTCGCTGTGGCCCTTCACAAGCAGATTTCTGGCCGCATTGCCAGCCCTCCAGGCCCTGGCCGCAAGCTCGGGCACATCGGCCTCGCCAGCCGAGAGAAAGCCCCTTGTATACAGGGGATGGGGAGCTGCTTCGTCGGCCAGAAAGGCGAGCTCGCCCACATCCGGGGTAAAGAGATCATAGCTTTGTGCATAGCCGCTCATCTTGGCGGCATACATGAAGCCCGCGTCGGCCACGAGCAGGGGCTTTGGCTCGCAGTCCTCCAGGGCGGCCAGAACCCTGTTGTGGCCGTCCAGCTCAGGGAAGAGATAGTGAAAGGTCAGGCCTGCATACCCGGCTCCGCTTTTCTCCTGCCCAAGCATGTCTGCCAGACGGGCATAAAGCTTTCTGCTGCCCGCCCCGTCGCCGGTGTCGCCCACAAGCAGGACATGGGGTGCTGGTACATGGAGGCACTCGGCCGCCAGAAAGGCCGCAGCCACCAGAGTGGCAGAGCCCCGCTGCACAGGCAGGGGATTCAGCTCTTCCAGATGGAGCAGGCCTGCTTCGGGGTCGCAGCGGCCTGTGCCATGGAACAGGGGAAAGGAGGCATCGGGAATGGTGCCGCACACTAGCCATGCCATTGTCGTCGTGCCTCCTCAAAGGCCCTTTGCAGGGCATAGGAACACAGGGTCTGACCCTTCAGGGCAGGCTCCTCCGCCTCGTCCAGGCGCCTTCCCAGAAGAAGGCCTGCCAGATAGGGCACATCCGGGCAGCCGCCGCCGGAAACGTTGACTATGCGGCCTGAGGCCTTTTCCACCGTAATCTTCATGTTGGCTGCCCGCACCATGAACCAGTCGCCAAAGTCCGTGGTCTGGAACAGGGACACAGGCTCAAGCAGGGGATCGGACACGGGCACAAAGTCCAGGGGCTCAAGCCTGTGCGCTTTCAAAAGGCTTTGTACTTGCAGGCAGGCCATGAGCGGACAGACAACCACCATGTCGCAGCCTTTGCGCAGGGCTGCAGGCGGAGCCTTGACCTCCACGGCAAAGCCCTGTTTCTTGAGCAGGCGCTCGGCCGCAAGGACCTCGCCCGTCTGCTCGAAGACAAGAAAGCCCAGCTCCACCTGTCCCCTTTCCAGGGACGTTCCCCTGACAGGGACAGCGCTGGCAGGGGCAGGCGCACTTTCGTCTGCCCTTGCCTTGCGAAAAAGCCGCTGCCAAAAGCTCACCGCCTCAGCTCCAGACGGACCACATCAGGTCCCAGGTCTGCCGCCTCCACGGCACTGACCTGCCAGCCCTTCTTGCGGGCGGCGCGGCTCACGTTTTCCACGCTGGCCGGATTGTCCACAAGGACATCCATGGGGTCCGTACTGTTTTCCTTGTGGGCCTGGGTAAAGAGCACCACGGGCTGGGGGCAGGAAAGGCCCCGGCAATCAATGGTACGCATTGTCTTCTCCTTGCAATTTGGTGCTTGTTGCGGACGCCACACGAAAGAATGTGTGACTGCCCTTGAGAGCACAGGTTGAGGTTTTGTTCCTTAGGCCCTGCGGCAGTGGGCAAAGCCAATGACAAGGCAGACGCCAAGGCCGATGAGGGTGGCTTCCACGCCGTAGGCGCCAATACCTGCGCCGGAGCTGGCCGTGCCAAGATTGTGGGCCATGGCGGCGCCCACCAGCATGCCCAGGGCAAAGAGGCCGGCATCGGCATCACCCTCGCCTGCCATGAAAAGCTGGCGACCAGGGCAGCCACCGGCCAGGGCAAAGGCAAGACCAGCGGTCACCATGCCAAGGAAGTTCCACAGGGAGACGGTGTGGGCCACGGGCTGGCCCTCAAAGCCGAAGTGGAAGGAGCCAAGGGCCAGGTTGGCCACAAGGGCTGCGGCAAACATGGCAAAAAGGCCCAGGAAGAGGTGGGGGGAACCAAAGAGGAAGAGGTCGCGCAGAGCGCCCATGGTGCAGAAGCGGCTGCGCTGGGCGGCAAAGCCCACCAGGAAGGCTATGCCCAGGGACGCCAGGAAGGGCGCGTGCTGGGAGCCCGGTCCCTTGACCGAATAGAAGAGAGGACCGCTCTGGGGCTGGCCTGCCATTTGCGGAAAGACCAGGGCCAGGACAAGCAGGCAGACAATGAGGAAGGGAAAGGCTGCGCCTGTGACCGTGCTCTGCGCGCTGCTGCGGCCAAGGGAGTAGCCATTGCGGAAGAAGAGTGTGCCGACAAAGACGCCTGTGGCCAGACCCGCCAGACCCAGGATGGCATTGGCATCACCACCTGCCAGGCGCAGGATGGCCCGCCAGGGACAGCCAAGGAAAACCAGGGCACCCATGGCCGCAATGATGCCCAGCACAAAGCGCACAATGGGGGCCGAGCCGGCCCTTGGCCGAAATTCGCCCGTCATGAGGGCTGCAGCCAGGGCGCCCAGGACCAAGCCCATGATTTCGGGACGCAGGTACTGCACAATGGCTGCCCGGTGCAGGCCGAGGCCGCCTGCCACGTCGCGCTCGAAACAGGCGACACAGATGCCCATGTTGCCGGGGTTGCCCAGTTTTTGCAAAAGAATGGCCAGAAGTCCTATGAGGGCTCCAGTGCAGATGATGCCGGCTGTGGTGGCAAAGAAGTTGTTCTTCACAAGACCGCTCCTTGATGTGAGCCTGAGGAAGAATGCTGTACGGCTTTTTTTTCAGGCACAAAAAAACCGCATGACCAAAAGCAGACTGCCTTTGCATGCGGTGGAACGTCTTGTTTTGTCAGGTCCCTGTATAGGGGACAGGAAGCGATCAGGCCTCAAGGCCTGCGTGCGCCGGGAATGCGCCCTGGCAAAAGGATGCGGGACATCCAGCCCCACCGCACGCAGACGCGTCAGGTTGCGCCTGAAACTGCCGCAGAGCACAAAAGGCTCTGCAGACGGACAGTGCGGATGGGGGTGAACATGGGATGCGTCTCCTTGCAGGACGAAAACTTGGGTGAACTCTTGTTGTACCAGGTCAGGGAGCCTGCGCTCCCTGCTGTCTTGTCTGCACCACAGGGCACGATGCGGCCTCAGGGCAGACAAAACGATCCGTATTCCCTCTTGTGCTCCCGGAAGGGCTGCGCGTCAAGGGGGGAGCCAGACTTTGCAGGCTTTTTTGTCCTACCAGCTCACGCCAGGGAGCTTCAATTTCCAGCGCACGGCCGCAAGGCGCAGGAGGAGACAGACCAGGCCTCCGGCCCACAGGCCCGTGGATCCTGGCACATTGACCACGACAATGCAGCCAAGGAGCGTGGGCGTTGCGTAGAACTCGCCGTTCTTGCGCATGACAAAGGGCACCTGGCGCGTGTAAGTGTCGCGCATCATGCCGCCGCTGATGCCGGTCATGAGGCCCATGAGCACGGACGTAACCGGCCCCATGCCCAGTTCCTGGGCCTTGTAGGTGCCCATGACGGAAAAGTAGGCAAGGCCAATGGCGTCACAGACCGTGACCATGAGGTCCAGATTGGGGTGCACGCGGTCCTTGGTGATCACAAAGCCGACCAGGCCGGCCAGGATGGGACAGTAGATAAAGCTTGTGTCCTCCAGCCAGAAGACCGGCACATCCAGGAGGACATCGCGCAGGGTGCCGCCGCCAATGGCCGTGACCACGGCCACCACGACCACGCCGAACATGTCGAGCTCTGCCTTGCGGTCCCTGGCGGCCAAAACGCCGCTCAGGGCAAAGGCGGCCACACAGGCCATGTCGACGGCAAAACGGAACAGGGCAAAGAGGGCTTCGTTTTCTTCCATGGGCATATCCTGGGCATGACAAACAGGGAATTTTCCGTGCGTTCCTTGATGGCGCCCTGCCCGGCAGAGGGCAGGAAGGGGCGGGAGCAGAGAGGCCACCATCCGCACTGGGACGGGAAGAACTAAACTTTTGCCGCAGGAAACTCAAGAGCGCGCCCGGGGCACAGGCCTCCCCTTCTCGCTCTTCTTTGTCGCCACAGGGCAGAAGAGCCGCCCCGAAGGGCGGCTCTTTCTGTGGCACAAAGTATTCAGGAACACTCCTGCACGCTAGGCCTTGTCGGATACGCCGTCCCCGGACTGCAAGGGGCCGAGTTCGCCATGCTTGTTGAACAGGCCTTCCATCATGAGGGCCAGGGCGCCGTCGCCGGTCACGTTGCAGGCTGTACCAAAGCTGTCCTGCAGGGCAAAGATGGCGATGAGCAGGGCCACGCCGTTGGCATCAAAGCCAAGGACACCGGTCACGATGCCAAGGGAGGCCACCACTGTGCCGCCGGGCACGCCGGGTGCACCCACGGCAAAGATGGCCAAAAGCACGCAGAAGAGAAGCATGGTGCCGGCGCTCGGCAGGGAACCGTAGAGCATGAGGTGCAGGGTCATGCAGAAGAAGGTCTCGGTGAGCACGCTGCCGCACAGATGCACGGTGGCGCCTAAGGGGATCATGAATTCCGTCATGGTCTTGCTCAGCACCGTGGACTTGCGGGCGCACTGCAGGGCCACAGGCAGAGTGGCAGCACTGGACATGGTGCCCACGGCCGTCAGGTAGGCCGGCACATAGTGACGGAAGACCTGGAACGGGCTTCTGCCGGACAGGACGCCGCCAATGCCGTAGAGGACGGCCAGCCAGATGAAGTGGCCGCAGATGACAATGAGCACCATGGAGATGAAGACCGGCAGGTGGATGCTCAACAGGCCCTCATAGGAGAGGGAGAGGAAGCACAGGCCCACGAAGAAGGGCAGCACGGGAATGAGCACGAGGGAGATGAGCTTGCTCACCACGCCTTCGAGTTCCCTGAAGAGGCCCGCCATGGTGTCGGATTTGGTCAAGGCTACGGCCACGCCAAAGAAGAGGGCCAGCACAAGGGCCGTCATCACGGAAAACACCGGCGGAATGTCCAGGCGAAAGATGATGTCCGGCAGCTTGCGCAGGGGCTCGACAGAGGTGGCCACGGAAAGATGCGGAATGATGGTGTAGCCTGCGGCCGTCGAAAAGAGCGCTGCAGCGAGCGAGGAAATGTAGGCCAGAGAGACGGCCACAAAGAGCATCTTGCTGGCATGCTGCCCCAGGCGGACAATGGCAGGAGTAATGAAGCCCACAATGACCAGAGGCACAAGAAAGAAGATGATCTGGCCAAAGACATGCTTCAGGGACACAACTACGTTCATGATGCGGCCAACGGTCGCGCTGTCCGCATTGGCGCCCAGGAACATGCCAAGGAACGCTCCCAGGAAGATACCTGCCAGGAGTTTGAAAATCAGGGAAAATTCTCCCACTGCTTTAGCCATTATCCACCCTCCCAAGTGAAAATGAAGTTCGTCCCCCGAAATTTTTGAGGATCACTCAAGTGACTATAGACTTGTTCCGGCAAAGTGGCAATGTATGCCCGAAAAAATGCGCCCGGTGCCGGACAGGGGTACTGAAATGGGGTGTGGTACCCGGCTCTGGCAAAGCGATCAAAAAAAGGCCCTGCCTCCTTGAAGAGAAGACAGAGCCCTTCGTCTTTGTGTTCAGCTGTGCGCCGACCTAGAAGCCGAAGCGCAGGCCGAGCATGAATTCGTGGTTGTAGGGACGGATGCCGGCATCGCCGTAGTAGGAATCGACCTGGGTATAGCCGAGATCCAGGTAGCGGTAGGCCACATCCACGGCAATGTTTTCGTTGATGGCATAGGCCACGCCGGCGCCCACCTGCCAGGCAAAGTTGGTCTGGCGGTCGTCCATGGAGTATCCGCCACCATTGTAATACTCGGTATCGAAGCCCAGGTAGTTGAAGGCCAGGCCGAGACCGGCGCCAATGTAGGGAGTGAAGGCCGTGCTGTTGTGGAAGTCGTAGTAGACGTTGGCAAGCAGGGTGGTGCTGTTGAAGGTCATCTCGGACGTGCCAAGGACGCCGCTCCACTCGGTCTCGCTGTTGCCGCGCATGGCAAATTCGATTTCCACGCGCAGGGGCAGCATCTGCTGGGGCCAGAAGTCATAGCCTGCGGCCAGGGCGCCGCCCAGGGTGAACTGGGAGTAGGGATCCAGGCCAAAGCCGCCCATGGAGTTGCTGCGGTCCACGATCCCTGTGTTCTGTACGGTCATGAGGAACTTGGGAGCGAGGTACATGCCGCTGGCGGCCGAAGAGACGCTGGGCAGGGCCAGAGCGAACACCATGGCCAGCGCAAGAATGAGACGTTTCATGCGAATATCTCCTAAAGATTGTCCTGTGCCCGACAGGAGTTTGTGCGACCGTGCCGAAAAAAGTCCGGGAAGTCAAGAGGGGTGCTGTATCCGAAGGAAAAGGCAGGGGACAAAAGAGGCACAGACAGAAGATGTTTCCTTCTTCATTGTTCTGAAGAGCAGGAAAAATGCATTGTACATGGTCCTGCATCTTGCCAAAAGAACAGAAAAAGGAACTGTATCCGCAGGAAGGATACAGAGTTCTGTCTCCTCTTTGGCCCTGTTTTCCGACTCTCTGCCCCGCAGGACCAGCCAAGAAGCACGGCTTTTCAGAGACCGGTATGCGGTCTTGTGCACAGTACAGTGTCCTGTACCGACCCTGAAAGGTCAGCCTGGCCCTGACACATCCTAGCCCTGACAGAAGATGCGCGGCTCCTTCCTCTGTGCCTCGGGCATGTGGCCCTTGGCGTAGCCAAGGCTCAGGGTGCTCACAATGCGATACTCGGCAGGCACATGAAAGCGTTCCTTGATCTCGGGCAGATCCATGAAGGACTCGGCAAAGCCAATCCAGCAGGAGCCAAGGCCCAGGGCATGGGCGGCCAGCATGATGTTGGCCGTGCAGAGGCTTGCGTCATAGACGTACCAGTGCGAGGCCGGATCGCCGTAGATGATCACGACATTGTGGGCATTGTAGAAGATGTTGTAGGAGTCGCGGCCAAGCCACTCCTCGTACTGGGCAAGCCAGGGCAACTCGCCCAAGCGCGGCCGCAGCCAGGCCTTGATCTCGTCCGACAGGGCCTGAATCTTCTCCCTGCCATCGATGAGCACAAAGCCCCAGGGCTCCATGCCGGATCCCGTGGCCGCACGGGTACCCAGGGTGAGCAGTTCCTGCAGCGTCTCGGGCGCCACGGGCCTGTCCTCGTAGGAGCGGCAGGAACGGCGGGTGCGGATGCACTGCAAAGCGTCCATGCAAGTCTTCGCGGTTGTCTCCATGAGTTCCTCCATCATGTCTTTAGGATGGTGATCGTGCCTGTCTGTCCGGGCACGGGACTCCCTGTACCAGGGGGCTTGCGTCCGGGCACGGGCGTCTTTTTGAAAATTGTGCCAGGTCGGACAGGGGCTAGCGGCGCAGGTCGGCGTTCCAGTCCGTGATGATGCCGGTGCCGGCGTCCACCTCGAATTCGTACTTTATGCCCCGAAACTGGCAGAAGCCCTCGTAGCGGGGCTGCCCGTCCCCTTCCCTGCGCACACGGATATCTTCGGCCCGTGCGCCGGGAATCCTGGAGGCCACCAGGCGCCGCACCTCGGCTGCGGACACAGGGTGCCCTCCCAGATGGTGTACCCATTCCTCCTGCACCTCGTAGTCCGCATCGACGATTTCCCCGTCCCTGCGGGTCACGCAAAAGTCGTAGTCCCCGTATTCGGTCTCGAACTCTATCTTGTAGACGGGCAGACCGCCCTCCTCTTCTCTCTGTATCTTGAGGTCGGTGAGGTCGCGCCTGGGCACTTTGGCGTTCTCCAGGGCAATGGCCAGGGCGTCTTCCGGACTTACTGCACAGGCAGGCTGCGCGTCGGCCAGCACAAGCGGAACAAAAAGAAGGGCAGGTAGGAGGAGCGAGGCGAGCCTGCGCGGGCGAAGATGTTTTGGGCAGAACAGCATGGGGCCTCCTGGGAAAAAGGGTTAGCGTGTGCCGAAAAGGCGGTCTCCGGCATCGCCAAGTCCTGGCAGAATGTAGCCATTTTCGTCCAGTGTCTCGTCTATGGAGGCCGTAAAGATGTCCACATCGGGGTGGGCTTCCTGCACCCTGGCAATGCCTTGAGGCGCACAGACCAGGTTCAGACTGCAGATGTGCCTGCAGCCGTGTCTTTTGAGCAAATCTATGGCGGCCACCAGGGATCCGCCCGTGGCCAGCATGGGGTCCAGGATGATGGCCAGGCGGCTGTGCAGGCTGGTGGCAAACTTGGCGTAGTATTCCACGGGCTCCAGGGTCTCTTCGTTCCTGTACATGCCAACAACGCTTATCTTGGCACCGGGAATCATGTTGAGAACCCCGTCCATGAGTCCCAGGCCAGCCCGCAGGATGGGGACAATGGTGACCTTGCGGCCTGAGAGAACATCTATCTCCACAGGGCCTGCCCAGCCCTGTACCGTGGTCTTCTCGGTGGCAAAGTACTTGCTCGCCTCATAGATGAGCAGGCCCGCAATTTCTTTGGCAACCCGACGAAATTCGCTGGTGCCTGTACTGTCCCTGCGCAGGATGCCCAGCTTGTGGCGCACCAGGGGATGATCAACAACCAGGACGGACATGGCCTCACTCCTTTGTGTGGTTTTGTGCAAAGGGCTGCAGTGCCCATGCTTGCAGGGACGCTATGCTGCCCCCCTTTCCCTGTCAAGGCGGTCCTGTCCTCCTGGCCCGCTCCCCGGCTCCGCTTGCCTGTACAGGCTTTTTCGCACATACTTGCGACCTCTGAAAAGACACGTTCCGCTTTTTTGTCCTTTGCATGGTCCCAAGGGACCAGGGAGCATCCCATGTTTGACACTGTCGTCCTGGGCCGATCCTGCCCAAAGAAAGAATACGAAACCTATGCACCGCACATGCGCATGAAGCTCTTCCAGGCCCAGCGCATCTGCAGGGATCGCAAGATTCCGCTGCTCATCATTATCAGCGGCGTGGACGGCGCGGGCCGCGGTGCAGTCATGAACCTGCTCTCCGAATGGATGGACGGGAAATTTTTGCACAACTTTGTCTTCTGGCAGCCCACGGACGACGAGCGCGAGCGTCCCCTGGAATGGCGCTTCTGGCGCTGCCTGCCCGGCAAGGGCGAGACCTCGGTCTTCTTTGACGGCTGGTACGGCTCCACCATGCGCCAGCACTGCTGCGGAGAACTCGATGCCAAGGAATTTCTCTCCCGCATGTACGAGTTCAAGGGCCTGGAGGAAAGCCTGGCCCTGTCCGGCATGGCCATTGTGAAGATCTGGCTGCACCTGGACCGCAAGACCCATGACAAGCGTCTCAAGAACAGGCTGGAGCACAAGACCCTGCGCCACTTCACGCCCTACGACAAGAAGACCTCGGGCAACTACGATGCCCTGGTGGCCGCAGCCTCCCAGGGCATTACCCTGACCGACCGCAACTACGCGCCCTGGACCATCATCGACGCAGCCGATGCCAACTTCCGCAACCTGGCCGTGGCCAAGGCCATCGTGGACACGGTCAATCGCGTCCTGCCCATTCAGAAGGCCAGGGAGGCAGGCCTGAAAATCGCGGCCAAGGCCGAGGAAAAGCTCGAGCAGGCCTCCCTGAGCTTTGCCAGCCCAGAGGCGCATCAGGTTGGGGAGGCTGCCGACGCAACAGCTGTACAGGACCAGAAAGATCCGAAAAAAGGGAAGGACCAGAAGGACGGATTCGACAATGCCCATGCTGCGGACACGGCCTACGTCCCCACGCAGACCGGCACAGGCATGCAGCCCATCGAGCGCCGAGGCTTTCTGGCCACAGTTCCCCTGACCACCCTGGAGGCCATTGATCTTTCGCCCACCATTGCGCAGGACGAGTACAAGAAGGAATTGAAGAAGCTGCAGGAAGAGCTGCAGGATCTCACCTATCAGGCCTACAAAAATCACATATCCAGCACACTTATCTTCGAGGGTATGGACGCTGCCGGCAAGGGCGGCACCATCCGCCGCCTGCTGGCCGGCGTGGACGCCCGTATCTCCCGCGTCATTCCCATCAGCTCGCCCTCGGACGAAGAACTGGCCCACCACTATCTGTGGCGCTTCTGGCGCCACATCCCGCGCTCGGGCTTTGTGACCATCTACGACCGATCCTGGTACGGCCGCGTGCTGGTGGAGCGGGTGGAGGAACTCACCCCCCGCAGGGACTGGAGCCGGGCCTACGAGGAAATCAACCACTTCGAGCATCAGCTCACCAAGAACAACAACATCCTGCTCAAGTTCTGGCTGCACATCTCCTCCGAAGAGGAGCTCAGACGCTTCAAGGAACGCGAGAACACGCCCTGGAAGCGCTATAAGATAACACCCGAAGACTGGCGCAACCGGGAAAAGTGGGATCAGTACCTGGTGGCTGCGGACGAGATGTTCCTGCGCACCAGCACAGCCTACGCGCCCTGGCACATCCTCTCGGCCGAGGACAAGAAGTACGCCCGCGTCACGGCCCTGAAGATCTGGCGCGATGCCCTGGTCCGGGCCCTGGAAGCCGCAAAGGCCGGCGAGAAGTAGTCCGCCTGACACTCCAGACGGCGAACTTCCTGATCATCCCAACAGGCTTGCATCCTGCAACAACGGAGGCAGACGCCCGTGCCACCTGTCCGCTCCGCATGGACAGGAGGCAGCGGGCCTGAAAGCGACATGAACACACTCTTTTTCCCATTCTTGAAACGGGCCGCCTGTGCCCTGGCCGTGGCGGCGTCCCTGAGCCTGCCGACTGCTGCCCAGGCTCAGGGCAATACCACCAACGACAGCTTCAACACGGCCAAGCGCCTGCTCGAGCGCCAAGTCTACCACGACCACAGGGTCACTCTCTACTGCGGCGCGTCCTTTGACAACAGGAAAAACATAGATCTGCCCTCGGGCTTTGTGACACCCTCCCATGCCAAGCGCGCCCAGCGCGTGGAATGGGAGCATGCCGTGCCTGCGGAAAACTTCGGCCGGGCCTTCAGGGAATGGCGCGAGGGCGATGCCCAGTGCGTGAACAACAAGGGCAAGGCCTTCAAGGGCCGGCGCTGCGCCGAAAAGGTGAACCAGCGCTACCGCTACATGCAGGCCGACATGTACAACCTCTTTCCGGCCATAGGTGCCGTCAATGCCGTGCGCGGCAACAAGCAGTACTCCGAGCTGCCGGGCACGGCCCCAACCTTCGGCACCTGCGAGGCAAAGGTGGAGGGCAAGCGCTTCGAGCCGCCGGCCCGATCAAAAGGCGCCGTGGCCAGGGCAGCCCTCTACATGGCCGACTCCTACCCCGAATACCGCCTGAGCCGACAGCAGCAGAACCTCTTCACTGCCTGGGATCGCCAGTATCCCGTGGATGCCTGGGAGTGCACGCGCACGCGGCGCATCGAAAAGCTGCAGGGCAATGAAAACCGCTTTGTGAAGCGGGCCTGCCAGGAACGCAATCTCTGGTAGGCAATGGCCCTGTTTCAGGAGCCTGCCCGCAACACAGGACAAAAACACAGCATGGTGCAGAAAGGAACATCCCCTTCTGCACCATGTGCTTCTTCAAAAACCGCTTCCATCCCGCAACGACTCCCAGGGAGGTCAAACATGCCAGCCTTGTGCAGGCCCCTTTTTCGCAAGGCCACAGAACAGGATCTTGGCCAGATTGCAGGCATCTACGATCGCATTCACACCCAAGAGGAGGCAGGCCCGGTGACCACAGGCTGGGTCCGCCATGTCTACCCTACCAGGGACACGGCTCTGGCAGCCCTCAAGCGGGAGACCTCTTTGTGCAGGAAGTGGACGGGCTCGTCACTGGGGCCGCTGTGCTCAACAAACTGCAGGTGGACGTCTACAAGGGGGCACCCTGGCAGCATGCGGCGCCTGATGAAGCTGTCCTGGTCCTGCACACCCTGGTCATCGATCCCCTGCGCAAAGGTCAGGGGCTTGGCAAAGCCTTTGTGCTCTTTTACGAAAACCATGCCCTGCAGCAGGGCTGCCTGTACCTGCGCATGGACACCAATGCCCTCAATCGCCCGGCCAGGGCCTTCTACAAAAAGATGGGCTATCGGGAAATTGCCCTCGTGCCCTGCTCCTTCAACGGCATTGAAGGCGTGCAGCTCGTGCTGCTGGAAAAGAAGCTGTCTGTCTGAAAGCCCGCCTCTTCCTAAAGGCGTTTTTTCAGCGCTCCAGGACTTCGGCAGAATCAGCCTGCTCGGGTTGCTCGCCAACGCAGCGGGCCAGCAGACGCTCCAGTTCGTCCAGTTCTTTGGAGCTCAACCGCTCTTCAAGCAGGGCATTGAGGCCAGAAGAGATGCGCTCCACGGCCGGTCTGAAGGCCCGGCCCTTGTCGGTGAGACGCACCTTGAGGCTGCGCAAGTCCTCCGGATTCTGCACGCGCTGCACATAGCCGTGCCGCTCCAGCTTTTCCACAAGCACGGTGGAGGTGGACTTGCTGCGGCCTATGAGACGGGCAAGCTCGCTCATGGTGCAGCTCTCCCGCGCAAAGAGCCTCGCCAGAATGTCGCCGTGGCTTGGCACAACGCCGGTCATGCCGGCGCGTTCGAGCTCCTGCACAATATAGGCATGCCCCTTCTTGTGGAGCCTGGACACATAGTGGAAAATCAGGCGCTGTCGTGGCGCCCCTTCTCCGGCCTCGTGCCTTGTCGTTTCGCTCTCTGCTTCCATGGCCTTTGTCCACACTCCCTGACCGTCTGTTTCTCTTCTTCCGGGCGCTTGCCAATGCAGGCCCCCTGCCCCTTGCGGCAGGCCATCTTTTATCAGACCTGGCCCGCACCTCTGGCCTGATTCTCAGGCCTGGCCGCGCTCCTTGCAGGTGAGCGTGTCTGCCACGACCTTGAAAAGACAGAGTCGTGCGAGCCGCTCCGCACTGTCTTCCCTGTCCGGCCGGCCGTTGTGCCTGCGCAGGGCCGAGAGAGCCACGCGCCGCTCCGCCTCGTCCTCAAGGACAAAGGCTGTGCCCGTGGCCAGGACACACTGATAGCGCAGGCCGTGATGCCCTTTTTGCCCGGTCTCGCCCGCCTGATCGGGTTCCGCCCTGTTGGACGCGTTGCGCGGGGTATAGATGGTGGCCTCCACGCAGACCCTGGGATTTTTGGCCATGATGTCCAGCTTGCGGCCTTCCCTGGCACAGTGGAAATAGAAGACGCAGGTTTGATCGTCCATCTCCACGCCAAAATTCATGGGGATCACATAGGGTTCACTGCCATCAGAGAGGCCCAGATGGACCAGGGGGCAGGCCTCGAGAATGTCCTGCATGTGTCTGCGATCGGTGACTTCCAGATCTGTTCTGCGCATGACTGCTCCTTCGTGGTACTGCCTGGCAAGCTGCCAGGCCGGTTGGGCGCGAGCTGTTCAGAGACTGAACCTGCCCGCATGCCGCCCCCCCTGTCGTCTGGTCGGCCGGGGTCAAGAACTATACTGAAGCCGTCCTTTTGACAACATGGAAGATCTGCCCCTGTCCAACGACTGCAGGCAGGGTGCATGAACAACCAACCAGCTTAAAGGAGAGGGCTATACAGACATCTGACGCACACACTGACGTTTGGACAAGGACCCAGGTCACAAAAACGCGCACAAAAGGGCGCGCGGCAAAGGGACACACAAGAGCAGGCAGAGGTCCTGCACATCTTTTTTCATAAGGAGGCACGACATGTCCACCACAGGGTTTGGCACTCCGGCTGCCGTCTCGCTCATCGGTCTCGGGGCCCTCGGCATTCTCTATGCCCACAGGCTTGAGCAAAAACCCGAGGTCTGCACGCTCACCTGCATTGCCGACAAGGACAGACAGAAGCGCTACGCGCAGGAAGGCATCTTCTGCAACGCCACCCCCTGCCACCTCACTCTGGTCGACCCAGAGGAGCCCCCGAGTCGTCCGGCCGATCTGCTCATCGTGGCCGTAAAGGGCACAACCCTTGATTCGGCCATCCCAGACTGCAGGCAGCACGTGGGCCCTGGCACCGTCATCATCTCGCTTCTGAACGGCATCACAAGCGAGGAACATCTTGCCCGTGCCTATCCAGAGGCCCATGTGCTCCACTGCATAGCCCAGGGCATGGACGCCCTGCGCACCAAGCACAGCCTCGTCTGCGGCCATCCGGGCGAGCTCATTCTGGGCACAGACAGGGAAGCCCTGCAGCCCGATGTTGCCCGGGTGCTTGCCCTTTTGCGCAGCGCAGATATTCCCTGCCGGGAAGACAGGGACATCATCCACAGACTCTACGCAAAGTGGATGTTCAACGTCGGCATCAACCAGGTGGTGGCCGTCTTTGAAGGCACCTACGGAACAATACAGGTGGACGGCAGGCCCAGGGAGCTCTTCATTGCGGCCATGCGCGAAGCCATCGAGGTCGCCCGGGCCTGCGGCATTGCCCTGACCGAGCAGGATCTGCAGGAATACATCGCCCTGGCCGGCACGCTGGCCCCCGAGAGCATGCCCTCCATGCGCCAGGACGCCTTGGCCCACAGAAAGACAGAAGTAGAGCTCTTTGCCGGCACCGTCCTTGCCAGGGCTCGAGAGCTTGGCCTGGCAACACCGGTCAATGCCTGGCTCTACGAGAAGCTGCAGGCTCTGGAGCACCGATAGGGCGGCAAGAAGCGTTTACGCTTACTCGCACAGGGCCAGCAAAGAACAGCGCAGGAGGCGTGGCAGACGCAGAATTCTGTGCCAACCTGTGCCCGTGCAGGACCAGGAGCTCCGAGGCCAGCACAAGGATCCAGGCCGTGGCCGTGCTGTGCAGGCTGCGGCCCCACCAGGGCATGGCCTGGGGCACAAGGGCAAAAACCTCGCCGGCCAGAACAAGGCTTGCCGCAATCAGGAGCCCATTGATGGTGCAGACGAAGTCTGCCAGCACCCCTGCCGCAGTCGGAGAGCTCGCCTTCCCTGTCCCCTGTCTCCTGCGGCTCAGAGGCCTGTACCAGCCTGCATTGAGTTCGTGGTGCAGGGGAACCAGGCCCAGAAAGAGGCAGCCTGCCTGACCGTGCCGAAGGAGTTCCCGCGTGAGCGGGGAGCTCATTGGTCTGCGTACCGGCCCTGGCTGCATACTCCCACTCGGCCTCGGTGAGCAGCCGGTGGTCACTGGCCCTGCGATCCCAGGCACGGCCTCGTCCGCCCTCCTGCAGCCCGAGACAAGGCCCTTGTGCGCTCTCAGGGCATTGCAGCAGGTTCTGGCCTCAAGCTAGGTCACGTTCTCCACGGGCAGGCGGCCCCCCTGTGAACGCTTGGATTCCGGCCTGTCGCGGCCTCGTAGTCGGCCTGGGGACCTCGAAGGGGGCGACGCAGAAGGGAGCGCGGACACTTGACCGAGCCTAACTCGCCTGCGCATGCCCCATTCGTAAGAGTGGGGTAAGCAGGCGCCGTTCCGCCTGTTTCTG
>CALVHF010000025.1 GCA_944327295.1 uncultured Desulfovibrio sp.
GAGAGGCCTGCCTGAAAGGTTTCCAGGATGAGCATCTCGAAGAGTGTGGCATCGTCGTGCACGGGCCTGCCCCATTCCTCGTCGTGATAGCGGATGTAGAGGGGATTTTTGGGGTTGGCCCAGGTGCAGCGCTGTTTGCCGTCCGGCCAGTGTGTCATGGCAAGCCTCCCTGGCTGCAAGGGGTCATGAGGTGCTGTCGGGCTGCAGGGCCTTGTGGCTGCTGTTGCGCGGCAGGCGCAGGCGTTCGGGATCCACGCCTTCCAGGGCAAGCAGCCGGGCCTTTCTGTCGAGCCCGCCGGCATAACCTGTCAGATTGCCTCCCGTGCCCACCACCCTGTGGCAGGGCACAAGAATGGAGACAGGATTGTGTCCGACGGCGCTGCCCACGGCTTGGGCCGACATGTGGATGCGTCCCATGGCCCTGGCCATGTCCCGGGCCAGGGCGCCGTAGGTTGTGATCGTGCCGTAAGGAATGTGTCTGAGCAGCTCCCAGACCATGCGCTGGAAGGGCGTGCCAGTCAGGTGGATCCGTGGGAAGAAATCCGGTTCCTGGCCTGAAAAATATACCTTGAGCCACTGCCTTGTGCAGATCAGATCCTCGGTTTCCAGTTCCACGTGTTCAGGGGCCAGACCGGCAGCAAAGTATTTCTGATCCTCGAACCACACGCCGGTCAGGCCTTCTGAAGAGCAGGCCAGCAGCAGTGTGCCCAGGGGTGAGTGGCAGGTGCCTGTGTAGAGCATGACGAACATCCTTCGTGCAAAAGCGCCCTGAAAAAAGTGAATCCCCTGTGCAGGGTGCGCTCTGCACAAAGAGCCCTGCAAAGCGATTTTGGGGAAGCAGGGCAGGGGATCTGTTTCATGCTCCCTTTTGTCTGCGATCTCAAGATCCCTTCATCTCAGGTTCATGGCTATCGGGCAAATTGTGCCTGTAATGAAAAGGATCTGCATATGATCCGAGGCTTGCTTTTTCTCAAGGGGTGTGCGAAAAATTTTCAAAGTCGTACTTTGCAGAAAGAGACCTCTTTGCAGAAAAAGACTTCTTTTGTGGACAGACAGGCAGAATTTCCGGGACACAACCATGGTGTTGTGGAACAATAGGAGGATCCATGGCTCGTTACATCATGACATTGCAGGCTCTTGGCAAGGATCTGGCGTGGATGCTGCTGCAGCAGGCACGGGGCATTCCGGAAGCCAAGTTCAAGGACGACTTCCTGGACGAAAAGACCTTTGTGCTGCTCTTTGCGAGACCCGACCTGTCCGAGCGTCTGTGCATCACGGCAGCCATCCGCCAGATGAGCGGTCACACCGTCTACATGGGCCCCGAGGAACACTGGGCCGAAAGTATCTCGCAGTTTCCGCGGGCGCTTCTGGGCACCATCAGCTACTACATGGACGGCGTCATTGTGCACGGCCTGCCCACATCCTCCTGGGTGGTGGATGAGAACAGGATGGCCTTTCCCATCCTCAACTGCGGCAACATGGAATCCCATCCGGCCCACGCCCTGGCCGACATTGCCTGCATGATGCGCTACTGCGGCGACGATCTGCGCAAGGTGCGCCTGGCCTGGATAGGCGCTCCCACAGGCGCGCTCTTCTCCCTCATGGAAGCCACGCAGTACTTCCCCTTTGCCATGCAGGTCGCCATGCCCCAGAACGCCACCAATACCGTCATTCAGGAGCAGGCAGCCAAGCTGAAGACGGACATCACGTTCCACGAGACGCCAGTCCAGGCCGTACAGGGCTGCCAGTTTGTCATGGCCGGCGGCAACGGCCGTGGCACCCTGAGCTACGAGGCCGTGCAGGCCTGGACCCTGAACGGAGACATCATGGCCAGGGCCGAGTCCGATGCCCATGTGCTCATTGGCACCAATCCCATGAACAGCATTCCCGTTGAGCCGGCTGTGCTGGACAACAGGAATTCCCTTATGCTTCTGCAGGCAGAGTACCGTCTGCGCGTCTACAAGCGCATGCTGCACTGGCTCTGTGAAGAGTATTAGCCTTCCTGCAGGCAGGGCATTGCAGGCCCTGCCCCGTACAAAAAGCAAAGACCAGCTTCAGGCGCATTGTCTGTCTGAAGCTGGTCTTGTCATTTGTGCATGCTTGCGCGGAATGTTCAGGAGGCCGGCCAGAAATCCAGGGCGCGTGCCGGGGCAAAGCCGGAAGAAAAGGCGTCCAGAAGGGTTCCGAAATACTGGCGCAGTCTGGGCTTTATCTGCTGACCGCGCACATCCTGGCTTGAATAGAAGAGATGGGTCTGCGTGTTGCCAATCCAGGGATGCTTGGCAGCCTCAAGGCTCAGGAGGACGCCCCAGAAGCCTTTGCGGCTCTCCATGGCCCGTGCCTGCAGCTTGAGCAGCATCTGCACGTAGTCTGGGGGAAAGTCCGCATCCTGCACCACGTAGGCAAAGCCGTGTTCCACCAGGAAGGCGGAGAGGGAGGTGCCGTCCTCAAGCAGGACATCGCACACCAGCCGTCCCTGGGGATCCTTCTTGGCAGTCGGGCAGCGCAGGGTGGCCTTCTTTTTGAGGGCCAGCTTTTTCAGCGCCTGCTGGGCCTCCTTGGCAAAGTACTGCTCCTTCAGGGCCTTTCTTGCCTGCCGTGTCTGCCTGTTCGGGGCGGCAGGGCCGGCACTGTCTTCGGCACGAAAGTTTTCCTCGCGCAGCTCCTGATTCAGAAAGGTGGTGGGGCTGGAGAGGGCAAGATCGGGCGCATCTATGCAAGCCAGACGTATGGTGCGCCTGTCGCCAAGGCGCAGGGTGTCACCGTCCAGGACGAGCACAATGCGTGCGTGTGGCCGTGTGGAGAGCAGGGGCATCTCGGGCAGAACCAGCTGTTCCTCCTGCGGGGAGCCCACAGGCTTGGAGAGCGGGGCTGCGGCTGCCTGTCCGCTGGCAGGCTGGGCCAGGACAGGAGAGCTGCCCGGCAGACTGAACAGACAGAGTACAGCCAGCAGCAGACAGACGCACATGGGCTAGTTCTCGTAGTAGGATCGCAGAGGCTGGCTGCGGATGGGATGGCGGAGCTTGCGCAGGGCCTTGGCTTCGATCTGGCGGATGCGCTCGCGGGTCACGTTGAAGAGCTTGCCCACCTCTTCCAGGGTGTGATCGCTCTTTTCGGCAATGCCGAAGCGCTTGCGCAGCACCTGTTCCTCCCTGGGCGTGAGATCGGAGAGCACCTGGGCGAGCTGCTCGGAAAGCTTGGTATTGATGACTTCCTCGGCAGGCGCCACGGCCTTCTTGTCCTCGATGAAATCGCCCAGGCTGGAATCTTCCTCGTCGCCGATGGGGGTTTCCAGGGAAATGGGTTCCTTGGCAATCTTGAGGACCTTCTTCACCTTTTCCACAGGGTAGTCCATGCGGTCGGCAATTTCCTCGGGCGTGGGATCGCGGCCGAGTTCCTGGACCAGGTAGCGCGAGGTGCGGATGAGCTTGTTGATGGTCTCAATCATATGCACGGGAATGCGGATGGTGCGTGCCTGGTCGGCAATGGCCCTGGTGATGGCCTGGCGGATCCACCAGGTGGCATAGGTGGAGAACTTGTAGCCGCGCTGGTACTCGAACTTGTCCACGGCCTTCATGAGGCCGATGTTGCCTTCCTGAATGAGATCCAGGAACTGCAGGCCGCGGTTCGTGTATTTCTTGGCAATGGAGACCACAAGGCGCAGGTTGGAGCGGATGAGTTCCTGCTTGGCGCGCATGGCTGCGGAATTGCCGCGTTTGATGCGCCAGAGCACCTCTTCGAGGTCGCCGACGTTCTGACAGCATTTTTCCTGCAGGCGCTTGAGGATTTCCATCTTGCCCACGATCATTTCCTTGAAGGAAAAGACCTCGTCCACGCTCATGTGCAGCATCCTTGCTGCCTCTGCAGGCGGAAGCGTTCTCTGATCCAGACTGTCGAAGAGCTCCTGGATCTCGTCCTGCTTGCGACCCGTGGCCAGGATGTAGGCAGAGAGATCGCGCTGGCAGTTGTGCATCTGGCGCACATAGTCCTCGACGGTCTCTATGACACGGTCAATGAGGGTCTTTTCCAGCTTGATGTCGGAGAGACGCTTGACCACCTCTTCCTTGTAGGCCAGAATTTCCTTCTGGATATTGATGGTCTTTTTGTCCTCGTGACCGATGGTATCGTCCAGCTTGCGGTAGAGCTTGCGCTTCTTGCGATAGATTTCGCGGATCTCGTCCAGAAGAAGAATGACGCGGGAGCGCTGATTCATTTCGTCTTCGCTTGGATCGTCTTCCTCGATGGTCTTGACTACGTCCTTGAGCTTGATGCGGCTCTGGCGCAGTTCCTCGCCCACGTGGATGAGTTCCTCCACGGCCACGGGCACCTCGACCAGGGCATAGAGCACGTCCTGTTCGCCCTGTTCGATCTTCTTGGCAATGACGACTTCACCATCCCTGTCCAGCAGGGGCACTGCCCCCATCTCGCGCAAATACATGCGCACGGGGTCCGTGCTGCGGGAGGAATAGTCTGCTGCGTCCTCGTCCTCGGTAATGTCCAGAGTGTCCTTTTCGGCATCGTCGTCAACCGAAGCGTGGGAAATGATCTTTTTTCCTTCCTTCTCGGAGTCGACGATAACAATTTCCATCTGCTCAAAGATGCCGATGATTTCTTCGAACTGATCCGGGGCATGCATTTCGGGCAGGGCCTTGGTCACTTCCTCGAAGGTGAGAAAGCCCTTGTCCTTGCCCTTGGCGATGAGCGCATGGATTTGCTGGATTTCCTTAAGATTATTCATCTTTTTTGATTCTCCGGAAGAGGTTCCTGTAAAGCGTCGAGAACGTGCATCCCGGCACCGAAGTCGCCTTGAGCGTCATTTTGACGCAGAACTGCGGAAAGCGATAATTTTTGTATAGAGTGGAAATATTTGTCAAGCCCTTTCTTCAGGGCCTGCAGCTCCAGGTCCGGACAGGTGCAGGGCGGCGCCTCCAGTCCCCGGTAGCGATCCCACAGGGCCCGGCCCTCGCCCTGAAGCTCGTAGCCCGCATTGGGGCCGGCCTGCACGAGTTTCTGCCACAGCCCCCTGGCAAAGGAGGACTTGAGCAGAATGTCGCCGCCCATGTTCTGTATGTCGCCGATATGATCCGGGTAGCGCAGGGCAACGCGCAGGATTTCCTTCTCCATGAGGGAGAGGGAGCGGTCTGGCTGCATGGATTCGATGCTGCCCAGGGGCTGGCCCACTTGTGCCGGCTGGGCGGCAGGCAGGCCCTGCTGGCGTTCCATCTCCTCGCCAAGGCCTGTGCGCAGGCTGGACTCGTCAAAGTTGAGCCAGCGGGCGAGATAGGAGATGGTGGGGCTGACAAGCTCCGGAAGCTGCATGCTGCGTATGAAGGTGCGACACCACTCCAGGGCATCGCGGGGCGCCGTCTGGCGCAAGGTCTCCACACAGAAGCGCAGGCCGGGCAGGGCCTTTGCAGTCAGCTCGTCAAAGCACTCGCGTCCCTTGCTCCTGAGCAGGGAGTCTATATCCTCGCCTTCGGGCTGCAGGATAACCTTCACGCTGGATCCGCGGCTCAGGAACTTGGCTGTTGCGGCTAGGGCCGCCTTGCGGCCGGCATTGTCTCCATCATAGAGCAGATAGACCTGAGGGCTGTAGCCCAGCAGGCGCTGTACCTGCTGATCGGTGAGGGCCGTGCCAAGGCCGCCCACGGCATTTTCGTAGCCGTACTGATGGAGGGTGAGCACATCCATGTAGCCTTCGGTGAGAAAGACCTTCTTTGTCACGCGTATGGCCTTGCCGGCCAGATCCAGGCCGTAGAGGTGCTCGCCCTTCTTGTATATGGGCGAGTCGTGGCTGTTGATGTACTTGGCCTCGTCGCGCTTGTCGATGATGCGGCCGCCAAAGGCTATGGTCTCCCCGCCCGTGTTGCGTATGGGAAACATGAGCCGGCCCCGGAAGGGATCGTAGGGCTTGCCGGATTTGGAGGAGAGGCCGAGCAGGCCGCCCTCCACAGCAAGGCGCAGATCGCAGCCCTGGGCCCTGAGAAAGCTCGCAAGATCGTGCCAGGAATCCATGGCCCAGCCAAGGCCGAAGCGCAGGGCGAGATCCTGCGAAATGCCGCGTCGCTCCATGTAGCTGCGGCAGGCCGTGCCGGCCTCGGTCTGCAGGTTGGTCGTAAAGTGCGTCTGACTGAGCCTGTACATGAGCAAGAGCTGCTGACGCTTGCTGCGCTCTTCCTTGTGGTTTGCCTGAGACTTGTTGTGCCTTTGCCCGTAGTCCTCCAGGGGGACACCTGCCTCGGCCGCGAGCTGCTCCAGTGCTTCCCTGAAGCTCACGCCGTGGTATTCCATCCAGAAGGTGAAGATGTCGCCGGACTTCTGGCAGCCGAAGCAGTAGAATCGTCCGTCCGGGGTGACATTGAAGGACGGCTTGGTCTCCTGGTGAAAGGGGCAGGGGGCCACAAAGCGGTTGCCGATCTGTCGCAGGGGAATGTAGCGGCCTATGAGGTCGACTATGCTGATACGCTGCTTGATGAGGCTCACCGCATCATTGCCCGCCATATCTCCTCCACAGGGAAACAAAGGGGAACAGGTGCAGGGAGCCCTGTGCCCGCGTCAGGGGCACAGGGTTTCTGCCCTATCTGAGAGTGACTATGGTCATGCCGTCTCCGCCGCGGTCGGCAGGAGCCAGGCTGAAGGCCGCCACATGAGAGCAGGTGCCAAGCCAGGCATGGACGGCCTTGCGCAGGGCGCCCGTGCCGCGGCCGTGCACGACTTCCACTTCCTTCATTTCGGCCAGATAGGCCTTGTCCAGGCTTGCCTGCAGCCTGTCTATGGCCTCGTCTGCCCGAAGGCCGCGCAAATCCACGCTGAAGGCGGCCTGGGCTGCATGGCGGGCGCTCTGGGCCGAGGCATCGCTGGCCGCACTTTCCTGCGGCCGCTCCCTGACCCGGCCAAAGACCCGGCCCGGCTGCGGGGCAGGGGCTTGAGCCACAGGCACAACGCTTGGCTTGAGGACGTCCATGTCCGCCCACAGGCTCACGCCGCCCATGTCCAGACGCACCTTGCCGCGCCTTGCGTCCACATCCGTGACCACGCCCTTCTTGCGGAAGACCGTATGGGTCACGGAGTCGCCGGGACGAAACACGGCAGTTGCAGGGGCCGGCTGCTCGGCCTCTTCCTTCTGCTGCTCCTTTGCCAGATCGGTACGCAGGGCAGCCATCTGCCTGAGGGCCTGCTTGTGGGTGACCTTGTCTTCCTTCCAGGCCTGCATGAGTTCCTGGGCCTTCGCACGCACCTCCTCGTAGAGCTTGCGGCGATCCGTTTCCAGGCGCTCGCGGTAGCGGGCAGCGGCATTGCGGGCCTTTGCTTCCTCTTCCCTGAGGCGCCTCAGCTCCTCGCTGCGCTCCCTGGCCAGATCGTTGAGCTTGGCGAGCAGGGCCGAGGTGTCCTCGCCGTCCTGCAGAAGGTAGTGCCTGGCCCTCGCCACAATGCCTTCCGGCAGGCCGTGTTCCCTGGCAACATCCAGGGCCTGGCTTGCACCGACCTGGTCGTAGGCCAGGATGTAGAGGGGCTTGTGGGTGTTCAGGTCAAAGAGCATGGAGGCGGCTCTGGCGCCTTCCTTGGCCAGAGCATAGCCCTTGAGGGCCGGAAAGTGCGTGGCCGTGAGCACAAAGGTCTGCTTGGCCAGAAGCTCGTCGAGCACGGCTTGGGCCAGGGCCGCTCCCTGGGCCGGATCTGTGCCCGATCCGAATTCGTCCAGAAGGACCAGACCGCTCTGGTCCAGATGCTTCCAGGCCTTGGCCAGATGCTCTATCTGAGCCGTGAAGGTGGACACGTTGGCTTCCAGGCTCTGTTCGTCGCCGATGAAGGCATCCACCCTGGTAAACCATGGCAGGTGGGAACCGGCCTTGGCCGGCACGGGCAGGCCCGCCAGGGTCATGGCCACGCACAGACCCAGGGTCTTGAGACAGACCGTCTTGCCGCCGGCATTGCCGCCGGTCACGATGACGGCCCGCTCGCCGGGACGGAAGACAAGATCCACGGGATGAATGCGGGTCATGGACTGGGCCTGCGCCTGACGGGGTGCCGTGCCCTTGGCTGCCAGAGCGTCCTGCTCGGCCAGGATGAGCAGGGGATGGCGCGCTTCGGTCAGAAGCAGACCTTCGGAAACAGGCGTGACGGGCACCATGCGGGCTGCGCAGGCATCGGCCATGCGGGCCTTGGCCTGCAGAAGATCGAGTTCCGCCAGAAGCCGTACGGCTGCCCTGGCTCCGTCGATCTGTCCCTCCAGGAGATTGCCCAGGTAGAGCAGAACCCTGCGCTCCTCTTCCCGCTCTTCGCGCTTGAGTTCCTGGATGCGGTTGTTGAGCTCGACCAGGAACATGGGCTCGAAATAGCAGGTCTCGCCGGTCTGGGACCAGTCGTGGATGATGCCCTGGAGCTTGTTCTTGTAGGTGGCCTTGAAGGGCAGCACGTAACGGTCCGAGGACAGGGTCATGAACTCGTCCTGGAGATAGGCCAGGATGTTGTAGCGCTCGGCATAGGTGCGTACCTTGCGCAGGGCCGTCTGATGGAGGCTGCGCAGCTCCACCCGCACCTGGAAGAGTTCCGGGGAGCTCTCGTCGCGCAGGTTGCCGTCGTCGCCAAGACAGCGCTGCAGGGCAGCGTGCAGGTTCTCCGGCAGGGGCGGATTGGTGGCCAGGGCTCTGAGTCTCGGCCACTGCTCCTCTCCCTCGGGCTGGCAGATGGCATCGCGGGCCTTCATGGCCGTGGCCAGCACGCTGCGCAGGGCCCAGAAGGCATCGGTGTCGTAGCGGGCATTGGCGGCGCCGCGCTGTCCTATGAGGTCCAGAAAGGCAGAGACATCGGGGAAGTTGCCAAGGCTCAGCTCACCGGATCCGGGCCTGGCCGCAAAGGTGCGGCTCTCGTCATAGAGTTTCTGGGCCTCGCTCACATCCTTTTCGTCAGCCAGAGGCTGCAGGTGCAGGGCCCGTTCCCGGCCGCTGTCGGAGAGACAGAAACCGGAGAGGCGCTGCAGGATGCGGTCGAACTCCAGGGCATGCAGTGTACGGGTGTGGATCACGGTGCCTTCCTAGAGCGCTGCCAGACGTGCCTTGACGGCCTGGGAGAGCTTGCCGCCGTCCACGCGGCCCTTGTACGCCTTCATGAGGGGGCCCATGACCTTGCCCATGTCTGCAGGACCCTTGGCGCCGACCTGTGCCACCATGTCCTCGATGGCCTGTTCCAGTTCCTCGTCGCTGAGGGCCTTGGGCAGATAGCCTTCCAGAATGACCAGCTCCTGGGCTTCCTTCTCGGCGAGATCGGGGCGGCTGGCCTTGTTGTATTCGCTGATGGAATCGCGGCGCTGCTTGGCTTCCTTGACGAGCACATCCATCAATTCCTCGTCGGTCAGCTCGCCGCCGGGACGGCACAGGTCCACAAGACGGTTCTTGACCGAGGTCTTGAGCATGCGCAGGACGGAAACGCGGACCGTTTCCTTGGCCTTGTAGGCAGTAATGTAGTCTTTGTCGATTTGCTGTTGCAGACTCACTGTTTGCTCCTTTGTGACATAAGCGCAAAAAAAGAAGAGGAAAGCCTGACCTGCTCACGGGCCAGATCCTTTCCACGTTGAAATGGGGCAACGCACCGCAGGGTCCTCTGACGGGACGGGTGCGCGGCAGGAGCATCTTCCGGAGAAGGAAGCCCGCATGGGATCCTCATCCAGCCTGCCAGTGAAAAAATATGAAGACGTTAACTTGAGGACGCACTAGTGGGTATATAAATTATGACGACTGGAAGGTAGGTTGTCAAGGGGATTCTGGCAAATTTTCTGACGTCTTCCGAATGTCTTCTGCTCCGCTTCAAGGGGCGAGCCGTCGCAAGCCATCTGTTCCGGATCTGTGGCACACGCTGCACCTCATACCTCTGTCAATTTTTTAGGCACCGGAGTGCACGGCCTGACTAGATTTTGGGCATGCCCCGGATGGAACGGCTAGCGCGGTTGGCGCACAAAAGGTGGCACTCAAAAAAACAAGGACCTTTCCCCCGACATGACGGGAAAGGTCCTTGTGTGCATGTTCCAGGCCTGCCCCAGGGCTGCCTGAAAAGTCTAGTATCTGTAGTAGTTGTCCTGCTGATTGCCGACAATGCCGCCCACAAGGGCGCCAGCGCCTGCTCCTGCCAAGGCGCCCCAGCCCGGGCTTCCGCCGGAGATGGCCGCGATGCCTGCGCCGCCAAGGCCGCCGATGACGGCGCCGCTGGCCACGCCCTGCTGGGTATTGCTCATGTTGGTGCAGCCTGCACCCGTCACCAGCATCAGAGTCAGCATGGAATAAATGCATATCTTTCTGATCATTCTTGTTTCACCGCCTCCTGCCAGAGGAGCCCGAGTCCCGGGACATGGGGCCCTGAGGGGCCTTGGGCCTGCAGGAAGGGAGGTGCCTCCTTTAAGGTCTCAAAAAGGGAACTGCAACAAGGGTTGGGTTCCCCCGGGGGTGTCTCGCAAAGGGGATGCCTTCCCGCGCTCGCAAACCCTACTTCTTGGGCAGGGGCCGCTTCATGATCTCGCGCCAGATGACATCCAGCACCAGCCTGTTGGCCTGATCGGGATGGGATGCATACCAGGCGTCGATTCGATCGGCAATGTCCGGGAGGGGCACATCGCGAAAGGCATCATACCAGGCCTTGCCGAAGGGAGAGACCCTGTACGGAAGCACAGTCCTCTTATCCCTTTTCTGGGTTTGCAGCTTGGCCATGTGGTCAGCTGTGGCCTTGTCCACACTTATTGCAAGTTCAATGCCGAAGAGGACACCAAGCTTGCCTTCCCTTGTGCTGTTCTGCCACACGGTGCCCGTGAGCTGTTCAATACGGTTGAGTCGGACACTGCTCGTTTCCTTGGCACTGCCATCTGCTGCCAGGACAGGAGTGGCCGCCGCAAGGAGAAGCATCAGAAGAAGAGAGAGGATTTTGTGCACTGCTTCCTCCAGGTGCAATGGCACAGGGCGAGGCCCTGCGCTGTATGTATGGGGAACAGGGGGCAGGAGCCCTTGGGCTCTGTCTCCCCAGGGCCCAGCCCTCCCGACAGTGTCGGAAGGGCTGGGCCTGTGGTTTTGCTGATACAGAGTCTTGCAAAAGGTATGCCGCTGTGCGGGGAACAAGCCTTGAGCTAGCCCGCGAGGCTGTCGCAGATCATCTTGTGGAAGCGGCCGAAGAGGTAGTGGCTGTCGTGGGGACCGGCTGCAGCCTCGGGATGGTACTGCACGCTCATGACCCTGCGGTCCGGGCAGTACAGGCCTTCCAGGGTGCCGTCATTGAGGTTGACGTGGGTGGTCTCGATGTGGTCCAGACCGTCGATGACCACGCAGAAGCCGTGGTTCTGAGAGCTGATTTCCACATGGCCCGTGGCCAGATCCTTGACCGGATGGTTGCAGCCGTGGTGGCCGAACTTCATCTTGCGGGTCGTGCCGCCCAGGGCCAGGCCGATGAGCTGGTGCCCAAGGCAGATGCCGGCCATGGGGAAGGTCTTCAGAAGCTCGCGCACGTTGGCGATGACATCCGTGAGGGTGGCCGGGTCGCCGGGGCCGTTGGAGAGAAAGACGGCCTGGGCGCCGCTTTGACGGGCTGCCTCGGCCGGGAAGTCTGGCGGCACCATGACCGGCGCAAAGCCGCAGCGGATGAGCTCGCGGATGATGTTCCACTTGATGCCGAAGTCGTAGACCAGCAGACGCACGGCCCTGGGCGTCTCGCCGCTCACGAAGGGTAACCTGCCGTCGGCCTGGGCCGTGACGGGCTTGGGTGCGCCGTTGTGCCAGATGTAGGGGCCCTTGGGGGCCACGTAGGGCACAAGGTTCTGGCCTTCCATGGAGGGCAGGGCCCTGGCCTTGGCCACCAGGCTTTCGGGATTGAGATCCTTTGTGGAAATCATGCCGCGCATGCTGCCGTGTTCGCGCAGGACAATGGTCAGGGCTCTGGTATCCAGGCCTTCCATGCCGGGCACATTGTGTCTTTTCATGAACTCGGGCAGGCTCATGACAGAGCGCCAGTTGGAGGGCTCCTTGCAGCATTCCTTGACCAGCAGGGCACGCATGTGAATGCCGTCGGATTCCATGTCCTCGGCCGTGATGCCGTAGTTGCCGATGAGGGGATAGGTCAGGCAGACAAGCTGGCCGCAGTAGGAGGGATCGGTCAGGATTTCCTGATAACCGGTCATGCCGGTATTGAAGATGACTTCCCCACCTGTCTCGAATTCGCCGGTAAAGGACGAGCCTTCCAGGGTAAAACCGTTTTCCAGAGCAAGAAGTGCTTTCATGTATTGTTCTCCGGCGCCTCCTGCCCCCTGGGTCCGCATGGAACCGGAAGGGACAGGAAAGCGCAGTGTCTGGGTGCGAAGAAGCGTTCCTGTAGGTTTTTATGCACAGACAGGCTTAGCGTGCATCTTCAGGCGGACGGCGCAAGCCGCCACCCGTCTTGTAGTATTCCTGCAGGCTTTCCACCCGGATTTTCTTGCCACGGGCTGCACCAATGGCTCTGGCTGTGGCGCGGGCGCCCTGTATGGTGGTGCAGCAGGCAATGCCGTACTGCAGGGTGGCCCTGCGTATGGCCTTGCCGGCATGGGCCGTCCCCTGGCCGGAGGCCGTGTTCACCACCAGGTCGATTTCGTGGTTGATGAGCTTGTCCACCACATTGGGGCGACCTTCCTGCACCTTGTTGACCACTTCCACGCTGAGGCCCTCTTCCTGCAGCATTTTGGCCGTGCCTCTGGTGGCACAGAGCTTGAAGCCCAGATCGGCATACATGCGGGCGATTTCCGGCAGGCTCGGCTTGTCGCGGTCGTTGACCGAAAGGAAGACCGTGCCCTTTTCGGGAAGCCGTGCGCCTGCGCCAATCTGGCTCTTCAGGAAGGCCTCGGCAAAGTTGGCGCCCATGCCCATGACCTCGCCCGTGGAGTGCATTTCCGGTCCGAGGATGATGTCCACGTTGGGGAAGCGCTGGAAGGGCATGACGGCTTCCTTCACGCAGGTGTAGCCGCCGCGCTGCATGGACCAGGGATCCAGTTCGTCCAGGCTCTTGCCGAGCATGACCTGGGTGGCCAGGTAGGCCAGGGGCACGCCCGTGGCCTTGGACACGAAGGGCACGGTGCGCGAGGCACGGGGATTGACCTCGATGATGTAGAGTTCGTCGCCCTTGAGCGCAAACTGAATGTTCATGAGGCCTATGACCTTGAGCTCCCGGGCCAGGGATTCGGCCTGCAGGGCAATGTGGGCCACGTGGTCGTAGGAGAGGGAGTAGGGCGGCAGCACGCAGGCCGAGTCACCGGAGTGGATGCCTGCCTCCTCGATATGTTCCATGATGCCGGCCACAAAGACGTCCTTGCCGTCGGAGAGCACGTCCACGTCGATTTCCGTGGCGTGCTGCAGGAACTGGTCGATGAGGATGGGGTGCTCGGGACGTTCCGGTACCTGCTCGCGGAAGTAGTCCACAAGCTCATTCTTGTCGTAGACCACGGCCATGGCCCTGCCGCCGAGCACGTAGCTCGGACGGACCATGACGGGATAGCCCACATTGGCGGCCACTTCCACGGCCTCGTCCAGGCTCATGGCCGTGCCGTTGCGGGCCTGCTTGAGGCCGAGCTTGTCGATGAGCGCCTGGAAGCGCTCGCGGTCCTCGGCACGGTCGATGGCATCGGGCGAGGTGCCCAGGATGTGCACGCCCGCACGCATGAGGGGCACGGCCAGGTTCAGGGGCGTCTGGCCGCCGAACTGCACGATGATGCCTTCGGGCTTTTCCTCCTCGATGATGTTCATGACATCCTCGAAGGTCAGAGGCTCGAAGAAGAGGCGGTCCGAAGTGTCGTAGTCCGTGGACACGGTCTCGGGGTTGGAGTTGACCATGATGGCCGTGATGCCCTCGTCGCGCAGGGCAAAGGAGGCATGGCAGCAGCAGTAGTCGAATTCTATGCCCTGGCCAATGCGGTTGGGGCCGCCGCCAAGGATGATGACCTTGCGCTTGTTGTCCACCTTCATTTCCCGGCCCTTTTCGTAGGTCGAGTAATAGTAGGGGGTGTAGGCCTCGAATTCGCCGGCACAGGTATCCACGAGATAGTAGGTGGGAGAGACGCCGAGACTCTGGCGCAGGCGGCGCACATCGGTCTCGGGACGCTTCCACATTTCCGCGAGCTGCCTGTCGGAGAAGCCGTATTCCTTGGCCTTGCGCATGAGGCCCGGCAGCTCCTCGTTCAAGGGGGTCATGTCGTTGCCAAGGCCGAAGTCGCGGATCTGGTTTTCCATGTCCACGATGTCGCGGATCTGGCGCAGGAACCAGGGATCGATGCCCGTGAGCTCGTGGATGACCTCGACGCTCATGCCCTTGAGCAGAGCCTGGCGGATGGCAAAGATGCGTCTGGAATTGGGAGTGCGCAGGCTGGCCCTGATGGTTTCCTCGTCCGGCAGCTCGTGGCGGAAGTTGAAGCCAAGGCCCGTGGCGCCGATTTCCATGGAACGCAGGCCCTTCTGCAGGGCTTCCTTGAAGGTGCGGCCAATGCTCATGGCCTCGCCCACGCTCTTCATGGAGGTGGTGAGCTCGTCCTTGGCGCCGGGGAATTTCTCGAAGGTGAAGCGGGGCACCTTGACCACGCAGTAGTCGATGGCCGGCTCGAAGCTGGCCGCCGTCTCGCGGGTAATGTCGTTGCGCAGCTCGTCCAGGGTGTAGCCTATGGCAAGCTTGGCGGCTATCTTGGCAATGGGGAAGCCCGTGGCCTTGGAGGCCAGGGCCGAGGAGCGCGAGACCCTGGGGTTCATTTCGATGACGACCATGTCGCCATTGGCAGGGTTGATGCCGAACTGCACGTTGCTGCCGCCGGTCTCGACGCCGATTTCGCGCATGATGTCGATGGAGGCATCGCGCATGCGCTGGTATTCCGCGTCCGTGAGGGTCTGCACCGGAGCCACGGTGATGGAGTCGCCCGTGTGCACGCCCATGGGATCGAGGTTTTCAATGGAGCAGACGATGACGACATTGTCGTTCTTGTCGCGCATCACCTCCATTTCCATTTCCTTCCAGCCGATGACGCTCTGCTCTATCATGACCTCGGAGACGGGGCTTGCCGTGAGGCCGCGCTGGGCCACGGCTTCCAGGTCCTCGAAGTTGTAGGCAATGCCGCCGCCCGTGCCGCCCAGGGTAAAGGCGGGACGTACGATGAGCGGGAAGGGCAGGGTCCTGCCCAGGCGGCGCACATCGTCCATGTTGTGGGCAATGCCGCTCTGGGGCACCTTGAGGCCTATGCGCTCCATGGCCTCCCTGAACAGCTCGCGGCTTTCCGCCTTTTCGATGACTTCGGCCTTGGCACCAATGAGCTCCACTCCGAACTTGTCCAGGATGCCGCGCTTGTAGAGCCTGAGTGCAGCATTCAGGGCTGTCTGTCCGCCCAGGGTCGGCAGGATGGCGTCCGGGCGTTCCTTCTCCACAATGGCAGCCAGAGTCTCGGTCTCAATGGGCTCAATGTAGGTGGCATCCGCCATGTGCGGATCCGTCATGATGGTGGCAGGATTGGAGTTGACGAGAACGACAGTGTAGCCTTCTTCTTTGAGGGCTTTGACAGCTTGGGATCCAGAGTAGTCAAATTCGCAGCCCTGGCCGATGACGATGGGGCCAGCGCCGATGACAAGGATCTTGTGCAGATCAGTGCGTTTTGGCATGAGTAATCCCGGAGGTTGAGGTGGGACAATGCGGCGTGCAGGGGAGTGGGATCAGCGCACCATGCGGATGGTTCAGACCCTTGCGGGCAAAAAAGCGCGGGGGAGGCAGGGCCGTCTTCCTGCAGGGAGGCAAGCCCTCGGTCGACGAGGGTGTGCCCTGCCCGGGGCAACAGGAAAAGCGTCCGGGCTTTTTGGACGCCGGGGCTTTGTGAAGATTGACGAAAAATTTCAACCACTCGGAACCAGCGGACCGATTTGGGAACAAGGGGCCGCAGGCAAGCTCCGCATAAGGATATAAAACAACTAAGTTTAGAGATCACAGGGCGAAATTGTCAAGAAGTGTGCCGAAGACCGGCACAGGCCGGAACTTATGCAGGTAATAGCTCTGAATCCTTTGTATATTTTCAGGGATTCCTGTGCACAAAAAAGGCCCCGCTTCCTGAGCCCCCTTTTGGGGTAAGGGGGCTCAGGCCGGGGCCTTGTTCTCATGATCTGGATTGACTGGACGCTCAGGCAGAGCGCAGGGTACACCCTTTTGCCCTACTTGCCTTCCTGCATGTGCTTTTTCACGGCCGCGTACTGCATGAGGCGCAGGGAGTTCAGGCGGATGAATCCTGCGGCATCGTGATGATCGTAGTTGCTGGCCTCGAAGGTGGCCAGTTCGGGATTGAACAGGGAGTAGGGAGAGGTGCGGCACAGGGGCCAGACGCCGCCCTTGTAGAGCTTGGCCGTGACGCGGCCGGTGACGTTTTCCTGGGCCTTGTCCATGAAGGCCTGCATGGCTTCGCGCTCAGGGGAGTACCAGTAGCCGTCGTACACGGCCTCGGAGTACTTCACGGCCAGCTGATCCCTGATGGAGAGCAGGTTGCGATCCATGCACAGGCCTTCCAGGTCCTGATGGAGGATGTAGAGAATGGTGCCGGCGGGGTTTTCGTACACGCCGCGGCACTTCATGCCCACATAGCGGTTTTCCACGATGTCACTGCGGCCGATGCCGTGGCGGCCGCCCAGCAGGGTGAGCTCGTGGATGAGTTCATAGGGGCTCAGGCTCTTCCCGTTGAGGGCCACGGGATTGCCCTTCTCGAAGTCCACGGTGATGATTTCGGGCTCGTTGGGCGCTTCCTCCACGGGCACGCAGCGCTCGTGGCAGACCGGATCGGGGGCCAGGCCCGGATCTTCCAGTTCGGAGCCCTCGAAGCTTGTGTGCAGCATGTTGGCGTCCATGCTGTAGCGCTTGGCGCCCTTGGAAATCGGAATGCCGTTGGCTTCGGCAAAGGCATTGAGGGCTGTGCGGCTCATGAGATCCCATTCGCGCCAGGGGGCAATGACCCTGATGGCGGGATCCAGGGCCTTGGCGGAGAACTCGAAGCGCACCTGGTCATTGCCCTTGCCCGTGGCACCGTGGGCAATGGCATCGGCCTGCTCCTTGTGGGCAATGTCGATGAGGGCCTTGGTGATGAGGGGACGGGCGATGGAGGTGCCAAGCAGGTACTTGTTCTCGTAGATGCCCGCAGAGCGGATCATGGGGAAGACAAAGTCTCTGGCCATCTCTTCGCGCAGATCCAGCACATAGGCCTTGGTGGCGCCTGTTTTCAGGGCTTTTTCCTCGACGCCGGAGAGATCCTCGGGCTGCCCCAGGTCTGCAGTGACAGTGATGACTTCACACTGATAGGTATTGATGAGCCATTTGAGAATAACAGAAGTGTCCAGGCCACCGGAATAGGCCAGAACGACTTTTTTGACGTTTGCCATGAGACTTCCTTCAAAAAAAAGACAACGATGAGGGGTTGGGGGCATGCTGCCCCTGTGTCGGAAGAAGGAGAGAACCTACTTCCAGAAGACCTTGATGAGGTTGGTGCCCTTGGGCGAGCTGCTCGAGACGCCGCGGTACTGGCCGGCCGTGATGATCACGCAGTCCCCCTTGCGGAACTCGGGGTTGTGCCGGATGAAGTCCTCGGAGCGGTAGAGGTGGCTCGGTTCCACTTCGGGTTCGTCCACAAGGACAGGAGTGACGCCCCAGGAATAGTTGAGGTACTTGACCGAGGTCTTTTCCGTGGTGAGGGCGTAGATGCGCTGGGGCGGGCGGCAGCTGGCCACCTTGCGGGCACTGGCTCCGGAGAGGGAGTGGATGACAATGGCCGAGGCGCGGGCCTTCTGGGCCAGCAGGCAGGCGGAGTAGGCAAGGAACGAGGGAATGCCGCGGCTTTCGCCGGGTTCGTCCAGCCTGTGGCGCTCGTCCAGGATGCGTTCGGCCTCGTCCGTGATGCGGCGCATGTACTGCACGGTCTCCACGGGGAAATGGCCCATGGCCGTCTCCTCTGAGAGCATGACGCAGTCGGCGCCGTCCAGCACGGCATTGGCCACGTCCGTGGTCTCGGCACGCGTGGGCGAGGGCGAGTTCACCATGGAGAGCAGCATCTGCGTGGCCACGATGACGGGCTTGGAGGCATTGTTGCAGGCCTTGATGATCTGCTTCTGTATGGAGGGGAGCTTGGGCAGGGGGCATTCCACGCCAAGGTCGCCTCTGGCCACCATGACAATGTCCGCTTCGGCCAGGATGCCGGGCAGGTTGTTCACTGCGGCCTCGCGTTCCAGCTTGACGCAGACGGGCACGAACCTGAGACTGTGGGAGGCAATGAGTTCCTTGGCCTCGCGCACGTCGTCGGCCGTCTGCACGTAGGACATGGCCACGGCGTCCACGCCGAGGCGCAGTCCGTCCAGAAGGTCCTTCTTGTCCTTTTCCGTCAGGGCGCGCATGCGCGTGGTCTTGCCGGGCAGGGCCAGGCCCTTGCGGGAGGTCACAAGGCCGGAGTTCTTGGCCTGCAGGACAATGCGGCTGTCGGCACGGCGTTCCACGACAATGAATTCCAGGCCGCCGTCGGCCAGCACCAGACGGTCGCCGGGCACCAGGCTGTCCAGGACGATTTCGTGATCAAAGGGCAGGTAGGGCATCTCGTCGCTGTACTGGGCCGTGGTGCCCAGCAGAAGCTGCATGCCCTGTTCCACGTGGATGCTGTCTTCCTTGATTTCGCCAAGGCGGATCTTGGGGCCGGAAAGATCCTGCATGATGGTGAGCGGAATTCCGATTTCCTCTTCAATGGCCCGGATGGACTTGATGATCTCTACAAAATCCTTGGCAGAACCATGGGAGAAATTGAGTCTGAAGATGCGGGCGCCGGCCAGAGCCAGAGCCTTGATTTTCTCTGGTGAATTGGACGAGGGGCCAAGGGTGGCAACAATTTTGGTCTTATTCATCAAAAACCGGCGCGGATCCTCACCAGGGGCACCCGTGGGGAGGAAGCGCCGCCTCCTTGCGGCAAGAGTCCTTGCAAAAATGTCCTTGCGGAAATGAAAAAGTCGTATGTGACAAGGCTGTCGGAACAATGGTCTCAACGGCACACATCCCCAAAGAACGGGCCGGCACGGGCGGGACGCATTCTCCCCTGCCCCGGGGGCTTTCGTGACAGGCGCTCCGCAGCGGCCTTGCGGGGGCCCGGACTTTCAGGGCAGAGCCCTGTGCCCGGGGCTTTGTCTTTCAGTCCTTGCGGGGTCGGCCTTGCGGAAAGAAGTCACTTGAGGGGGCCTGCTCGGAGGGCAGGTGTCAGGGACAGACATGATGTGCTGAAGATGTGAAGAACAAAGGAAAAAAGAACGACAAATGAATGAACTTTGCGCAGTGTTTACCCTGCTTTTTTTTGAGTGTCCAGCTTGTCCGGGGGCGCAAATTCTGTCATTTCTTGGTGCGGGCCTTGGCATGCACCCTGCAGCCTTTGGGCGCAGACCGGAAGGTTCGGTCTCAAACGGGCTGCCCGGATGGGTGGCTGAAACGAGAAGGCCGCGAGGAGATTTTCATGAATCTTGTTGTACTGGACGGATATACCCTCAATCCCGGGGACAATCCCTGGACGCCCCTGGAAGAGCTCGGCTCGTTTACGGTCTACGACCGCACGCAGCCCGGGGATGTTGTGCAGCGCGCCCTGCCGGCCGAGGTGCTCATCACCAACAAGACACGACTGACCGCAGAGATCCTGGACCAGCTGCCGGGCCTGCGCTGCATCGGCATTCTGGCCACGGGCTATGACGTGGTGGATGTGGCCCATGCAGGCCGCCTCGGCATTCCTGTCCTCAACGTGGTCAATTACGGAGCCGAGGCCGTGGCCCAGCAGACCATGGCCCTGCTCCTGGAACTCTGCCGCTGGCCGGCCCTGCACGATCAGGCGGTGCGTGCCGGCGAGTGGAACAGCTGCCCGGACTTCTGCTTCTGGAAGACTCCGCAGGTGGAGCTCTCCGGCAAGGTCATGGGCATCCTTGGCTTTGGTACCATAGGCCGCAGGGTCGGCGCCCTTGCCCATGCCTTTGGCATGCAGGTCCTGGCCGCCTCGGCCAGGCGTTCCGGGGCCGAGCTGAGCGCGAGCGCCACGGATCCGGGCTACCCGGTCCGCTATGCCGACCTTGGCGATCTTCTGAAGGAGGCCGATGTCCTCTCCCTGCACTGCCCGCTCTCCGAGGCCACGCGCCATATCATCAACAAGGAAAACCTCTCCCGGATGAAGCAGGGCGCCTTCCTTCTCAATCTGGCCCGCGGTCCCCTGCTGGACGAGGAAGCCGTAGCAGAAGCCCTGAAGAGCGGACGGATCGGAGGCCTTGGCGTGGATGTGGTGTCCACCGAGCCCATCACCAGGGACAACCCCCTGCTTTCGAGCCCGAGAACCGTCATCACGCCCCACATTGCCTGGGCCAGCCTGCCGGCCCGGCAGAACATCATCCGCATCCTTGCGGACAACATCCGTGCCTGGCAGGAGGGCACACTGCGCAGTGTCGTGAACGCGCAGTGGCTCGCCGCACAGCGCTGACCCTGAAAGTCTGACAATGGTCCGGCAGGGACGCTTGCCCTGTGCGTGACGTGCTTCCTTTCATGCCCGCAGGGTCCCTTTCCCCCTGCCGGGCTTTTTTATTCCGCCGGGGACACAGGTCCTTGATCAGGGCAAAAAGGGGCGGGAATCTGCAAGTCTTCAGGCTAGTGGAAAAAAGTGGCAAATTGTGACAAAAGATGGTAGTTCCTGCCCAAGCAGGAGAAAGCAGGTGGCAGTGAGCAAACTTTTCACCAAAAGCTCGCAGCGCAGTCTGGACGACAAGGGCCGGATCATGCTGCCGAGCGCCTACCGGGAGGCTCTGACGGCAGAGAGCGGCGGCACGTTCTGGCTGACCTGCCTCTACGGCCGTCTGGTGGCCTACCTGCCCGACGAGTGGGATGCCCTGGTGGAGCAGCTTTACGGGATTCCCACCCCATCGCCTGCCCTGGTGCGCTTTTGCGCCAAGGTCATAGGCCTTGCCGAGGAACTTTCCTGCAACCGGCAGGGCAGGGTGCGCATTCCCCAGCCCCTGCTCAGGGAGGCCGGCATTGCCGTCGCTGCAGGCACGGGCGGAGAGGTCATGGTCGTTGGCATGTACTCGCGCTTCGAGATCTGGGATCTGGAACGCTTCAATGCCATAGACATGGCCGATGTGTCCGCCGAACTGGCCGCCAAGGGCCTGAGCATTGGCCTGTAGCACCTTTCCCCAAAGGCCCCGAGAGGCTCCCTGCCGGACGCTCCCCCATTTGTCTTCCCTGAGTCCTGCCCCTTTTTTGCAAGGATGTTCTCCTTGAGGATGCTGTCTTGTCTGACACGGAAAAATCCATAGCCGAACGTCATATTCCCGTCCTGTGCAACGATGTCGTGCACGTTTTTGCCCCGCTCTTTGCCACCTCTTCCAGTGAAGTCCGTCTTCTGGACGGAACCCTGGGCCTGGGAGGCCATAGCGAGGCTCTTTTGTCTGCATCGCCCGCCTGCCGAATCCTGGGCCTGGACCGGGACAGCGAGGCCCTGGCCCTGGCGAGGAAGCGTCTGGCCCCCTTTGCCGACAGGCTTTCCACGCAGCATGCCTGCTTTGGCTCCTGCGCCGAGGCTCTGGATCGGGCGGGCTGGGATCGCATTGACGGAGCCCTCATCGACATAGGCGTCTCCTCCCTGCAGCTCGACGAGGGAGAGCGCGGCTTCAGCGTGCGCAGCGATGGCCCCCTGGACATGCGCATGGACGCCCGGGCTCCAAGGACTGCGGCCGACATCGTGAACACGGCGGACGCTGCCTCCCTGCGCGAACTCATCGCCACCTATGGCGAGGATCCCATGGCAGCCCGCATTGCAAAGGCCATCTGCAGTGCCAGGGAACGGGGGCCCATCACCACCACGGGCGCGCTTGCGGCCCTTGTGGAACAGGCCTATCCGCACACCTGGGTAGCCAAATCCCGCCATCATCCGGCCACGAGGACCTTTCAGGCCCTGCGCATGGTCGTCAACGACGAGCTTGGCGAACTCGAACGCTTTCTCAAGGCCATTCTCGGCCGGCTTGCCCTGGGCGGCCGGCTCTGTGTCATCACCTTCCACTCCCTGGAGGATCGCTTGGTCAAGAAGACCATGAAGGAGTGGAGCCAGGGCTGCCTGTGCCCGCCTCATGTAGATGTGTGCCGCTGCCATCATGTGCCCGAAGTGCGCCTTCTCACCAAAAAGCCCGTGACGGCCGCGCCCGAGGAGCTTGCTCGCAATCCCAGGGCCAGTTCTGCCAAGCTGCGGGCCTGCGAGAAGCTGTGCGACTGGCAGGGACAGCGCCTCTGAAGGACGGATCTTTGAAAAAGGGCATTGGAAGGGAAACGGGAATGGACGAGCACAACACGCAGCCTGCACAGGGCTCTGAAACGCAGGATCGGCCGAAGGCCGGGGCTGCGCATGCACCCGGGGCTGATCCAAAGGGCTCAACTGCCCGCGGCACGTCTGCGCCAGAGGCAGATCCGGGCCCGGATTCCGGCTCGAAGCCCGGTCTGGCTTCAGGGACAGAAGCAGGGGATCGCTCCTTTGACCGTGCCCATGCTGCGTCCCGTCAGGTCTCCAGACAGACTTCTGACGACTTGTTCAGCGATCCCGTTCATGCCGCCCCGCATGCTGCGTCCGGGACAGGGGTCGCCAGGGGCGGCCGAAGCCAGACGGCACCCCGCCGCTCCCTGAAAAGCCAGATCCTCCAGGGGGTGGACCGCATGTCGAAAAAGCCCTTCTTGCAGGGCAAGACCTGGTCCTTTCTCCTCTCCGTCAACATTCTCATGGCTGTGGTGTTCTCCTTCATCCTGGTCTGGGTGAGCATAGAGCGCATGGACATCAATTACTTCATCAATCTGGAACGCAGCAGGCTCAGGGAAAAGCAGTCCCTGCACGGCAAGCTGGAAGTGGAGAAGGAGCGCCTGCTTTCGCCCTACGAGCTGCGGCTCAAGGCCGAGAAGCTGGGCATGAAGGCTCCGGCTCCGGGCCAGATCCGCCGCATGGATCTCTCGCGGCATGCCCCGGCCGCCCGCAAGTGACGAGCAGGGGGCTGCGGCGTTTTGTCGTTTCTGGCGTCATTTTTCTTTCACCGGTTGTGCCGCTGAAACAGGTCGGGCAGGAGTGTGCATGGGTCTTTTCTTCAGAAAAAAACAGGCCAGGGACAGGGCTGAGCAGCAGCCAGCCCAGGTTCCCGGGGCCGGGTCTTCTGGCGAACATCAGAACCTGAAGGCCAGGCCTGTCTCTGCGGCCACCCAGCCCTCCACCCTCTCCAGGCAGAGCCGGCCTGCCGAGAACAACACCATGGCCACCCAGGCTCAGCAGGCCGAAGAAGCAGCCCAGGCAAAAGCCGTCGCTGCTGCCGGCGATCCTGCAGCCGATGAAGCTCCAAAGGAGCCGAAGCGCTCCTTCTGGGAGCGTCACTTTCCCGGCGTGGACTGGTGCATGGCGCGCATCCGCCTTGTCTTCGGTCTCTTCCTTATCGCCTTTGTGGGCCTGTGGTGCCGGGCCTGGTATCTGCAGATGATTGCCGGCCCGAGTCTTGCCGAATACGCAAGACGCCAGCACATCACCTCGGAAATCGTCACCGGCAAGAGGGGCATGATCCTGGATCGCGACGGCCAGGTGCTGGCCCGCAGCGTGGAGGCGCTTTCCGTCTATGCCAATCCGGGCGAGATTTCCGACTTTCTGACCACGGCCAATACCCTGGGCCCCATCCTGGGCATTGCGCCGCAAAAGCTCTTTGACCAGCTCTCCCAGACAAGGCGCCAGTTTGTCTGGCTCAAGCGCAAGGTGGACGACTACACGGCCGATGCTGTGCGCAGGGCAAGGCTCCCTGGCATAGGCCTCTCCAAGGAATACGAGCGCGTCTATCCCTTCAAGCACATGGCAGGCCAGCTGCTGGGTTTTGTGGGCTATGACGACAAGGGACTGGAGGGGTTGGAGCGGGCCATGAACTCGCGCCTGGCCTCTGCGCCCATGCGCCAGATAGTCCAGAGGGACGCCACGGGCCGGCGCTTCTACATGCGCAGGGAAGGGGAAGAGGATCCCCATGGCGACGACATTCAGCTGACCCTGGATGTGCAGATGCAGTTCTTTGCCGAGGAGGCCGTGGCCCGGGTGGTGCGCGAGGAAAAGGCCCGCTGGGGCGGTGCCTTGGTTGTGCATGTGCCCTCGGGCGAAATCCTCGCCTGGGCCCAGTACCCCTTCTTCAACCCCAACAATTTCCGCTCCTCCAGGCCCGAACTCTACCGCAATCGCCTGGCCCAGGATGCCCTGGAGCCCGGCTCCACCTTCAAGCCCTTCGTCCTTGCTGCAGCCATGCAGGAGCGCAAGGTGAGCCGCAGCACCATCATCGACTGCGAGGAGGGGCGCTGGGAAACCAAGTACGTGACCATCCGCGACACCTCCCGCAAGGGCAAAATCCCCGTGTACAAGGTGCTGCGCTACTCCTCCAACATCGGCATGGCCAAGATAGGCCTGATGATGGGCAATCAGACCATGTACCGCTATCTGCACAGGCTGGGCTTCGGCGAGCGCACCAATGTGCCCGTGGCCGAGAACCGGGGCATCCTGCGCAAACCCAGGGACTGGAGCGAGGTGGACTGCATGTCCATTTCCTTTGGCCAGGGCGTGTCCGTCACCGGCCTGCAGATGGCCCAGGCCTACCTCACCCTGCTCAACAACGGCATCAAGAAGAACCTTGTTCTTGTGAAGGGCCATCAGCAGCCCGAGGAGCGGGTGCAGATCTTTGCCGAGTCCGTGACCAGGGACGTGCAGCGCATGATGCGCGAGGTGGTGGAGGAAAAGGACGGCACGGGCCGCAGGGCGGCCATTCCCGGCATTTCCGTGGCCGGCAAGACCGGCACGGCCCAGAAGGCGGACATAAAGTCCGGATCCTACGGTTCCAAGCGCATGGCCTCCTTTGTGGGCTTCCTTCCTGCAGAAAAGCCCCTCTATCTCATCCTGGTCTTCATAGACGAACCTCAGCACACGCAGTACGGCGGTGTCATCGCGGCCCCTGTCTTCCGGGAAATAGCCGAGCGCGCCCTGGCCTATGCGGGCATACTTTCGCCTCAGGGGCGGGCCGGCACGGCCCGGGCCGAAGTGCAGAAGTCCGGGGATTTGCAGGTGCGCGGTCTCAAGATGTCGGGACTGGACTCGCCCTTTGTGCGCACACGGCAGCAGCCTGCACAAGGCCTCTCCAAAAGCCAGCGGGCCGAGCTCAGCAACAGGCCTGCCAACGCGGCCGATGCCCTGCGCCTGCCGGGCCATCTGGCCAGACCCTCGGCCACGGTGCCCGACGTGACGGGCAAGACCCTGCGCAATGCGGTGGAGCTCTTTGCCAGGGCCGGCATTGTGCCGGAACTCAAGGGCGAGGGCATGCGGGTGGTGCGCCAGAGTCCGGCCGCAGGCAGCCCCTGGCCCGAAGAGGGAGATGAAAAGGCCCGCTACATCCTCTGGCTCTCCGACAGCTAGACCCACGGGGCACACGCCACCTGAGCCTTCCTTGAAAAAGGCCGCCTGCGCCCTCCCAAATCCGTTCATTGTGTCAATTGCCGCCCGCCCCCGGGGGCCTTTGCCGGCCCTTGCGGGGAGACAGGGCATGAGGAGATATTGTTGTGATCAGGGAACTTTCCTACGAAGCCTTGCGCAAGCAGGTTGGTCAGGGACTGGCTGTTACGGCCGATTCAAGGACCGTGCAGCCAGGCTGCGTCTTTGTGGCCGTACAGGGGGCCAGCGAGGATGGCACACGCTACGTGAGCCAGGCTGTGGAACAGGGGGCGGGCTTTGTGCTGCTGGCAGACAGTCTGCGCGATTCCGAGCTTGCCAGGTCAGCAGAAGGCAAGGGCGCCTGCTGCGTCTTTCACGAAAGCCCCCGCTACGCGCTCTCCGAGCTTGCCAGCGATCACTACCACACCCTGACCACGCCCCTCACCATCCTGGCCGTGACCGGCACCAACGGCAAGACCACGTGCGCCTATCTCCTGGAGCAGCTCTTTTCCTCCATGGGCAGGAAGGTGGGCGTGCTCGGGACCGTGAGCTACCGCTGGCCCGGCCACTGCGAGCCAGCGCCCCTGACCACGCCGGGCCCTCTGGAAGTGCACGCCTCGCTGGCGGCCATGGCGGCTGCCGGCGCCGAAGTCTGCATCATGGAAGTTTCCTCCCATGCCCTGGCCCAGGACAGGGTGCGCCATGTGCCCTTTGCCGGCGCCTGCTTCACCAACCTCACCCAGGATCATCTGGACTTCCACCACACCATGGAAGAGTACTTTGCCGCCAAGGCCCTGCTCTTCACGCAGACACCCAGACCGGACAAGGTCGTGGCCACCAATGCCGAGGATGCCTATGGCCTGCGCGTCCACGAACTCTGCCCCGGGGCCTGGACCTATGGCTTCTGCCCGGCACCTGCCGGCTGCGACCCGGCTCGTCACCTGCAGGCAGAGCTGCTCGAGCACGGAACCTCCGGTGTGGGCATACGCATGCACGTGGAAGATCGCACCTGGGAGCTGCACTCCCCGCTCATCGGCCGCTTCAATGCCGACAACCTGCTCACCGTGCAGGCTCTGGGCCTGGCCCTGGGGATCACGGACTTCAGGGCCCTGGAAGGCTTTGCCGGCGTGCCCGGACGCCTGGAGCGCGTGGACAATGCGAAGAACCTGCACGTCTTTGTGGACTATGCCCACACGCCCGATGCGCTCGTCAACGTGCTGCAGGCCCTGCGCGGCGCAGGCTTCAGGCGCATTGTCACGGTCTTTGGCTGCGGCGGCAACAGGGATCGGGCCAAGCGCCCCCTCATGGGCGAGGCCGTGGCCCGCTACTCCGACGTGGCCGTGCTCACCTCGGACAACCCCCGCTTTGAAAAGCCGGCCGACATCCTGGCCGACGTGCTGCCGGGGCTCTCCAGGGCACGGGAGGTCGTTGTGGACGAGGATCGGGCCTCTGCCACGAAAAAGGCCCTGGATCTCCTCGGACCCGACGACTGCCTGCTCATTGCCGGCAAGGGCCATGAGGACTATCAGATTGTCAACGGCGTCAAGCGCCATTACAGCGATCAGGAAACAGTGCGCACGCTGCTTGGAGCAAGGTAGGGCGGGCGCTGGACAGGCGTGCACCACATAAGGCTGCACGCCGCGGATTTTTTTGCAAGACCAGTTTCAGGGGAGAGCATGCAACTTGATGTGCAAACCATAGCCGGGCTGACCGGGGCACGAATCACGGGATCGTCCACACAGGCCGTGCTTGGAGCGGAGATCGATTCGCGCAGGGTCCGGCCCGGAGACCTTTTTGTCTGTCTGCCGGGCACAAGGGTCGACGGCCACGATTTTGCCCTGAAGGCCTGCGAGCAGGGCGCTGCAGCCTTGCTCGCCACACGGGAGCTTGAGGAGGTGAGAAGGGCGTTTCCGGATCGCACCGTCCTCATAGTGCCCGATGCCCAGGAGGCCCTCATTGCCGTGGCGCGCCATGTGCGGGCGCAGTTTCGGGGCACGGTCATAGGGCTCACCGGCACGGCCGGCAAGACCACGGTCAAGGAATGGCTTTCGTGCGTGCTTGGCCAGTCGGGCAGCGTGGCCAGGACCGAAGGCAATTTCAACAATCAGCTGGGGCTGCCCCTGACCATCTGCAGGGCAGGCGGCCAGGAAGACTTCTGGGTCGTCGAGGCCGGGGTGAGCCATGCGGGCGACATGGAGCTTCTGGCAGGCATCCTGCGCCCGGATCTTGGCATTGTCCTCAATGCAGGCACAGGCCACACCGAGGGCCTGGGTGACAAGGGCGTTGCCTGGCACAAGACGCGCATGTTCACCCTGCTCAATGTGGGCGGATCGGCCCTGACCTGCGCAGACTATCCCGATCTTAAGGAGCAGGCCAGGGAGGCCTGTGCTGCCTCCGGTGCCCCGCTCCGTTTCTTCTCCGTGGACGAGAGGACCGAGCAGTACAGGGCTGGAGCTGGCGATCCC